>CAZEYJ010000130.1:0-8185 GCA_964516795.1 uncultured bacterium | reverse complement strand
TTCGAATCCCACCTCCTCCGAATTTTAATCGTCTTTCTTGCGTTTTCCCTTTAAAAAAAAGCTTAAGGTGTATAGAAATTCACCATAATTGGTAAAATCGACTATACCAAAATAACCTGAAGAATCGGTTTTTGGCTGAGTCGGCTTTCCTTCAATATTTTGATCTGGCCCAAGGGGACGATGTTCATAGACAAGGTCCGAGGACCGGATCAAAATATTGAAGGGTTTCCTAGCCGAATTCCCAGTCCTTCAAGGTGGTTCGGTATATTTTTTTTTGCTCGATTTTGAACCAAGCCTATTTTTCCGCTAGGAAGGGAGGGAAGGGATGCGCTGTCCATTTTGTAGTCATGAAGAATCTAAAGTGACAGACTCGCGCAATGCTGCGGAGACAAATGCTGTCAGGCGCCGCCGAGAGTGTCTGCAGTGCTTGCGCCGTTTCACGACGTTTGAAACGATCGACCTGACGATCCAAGTGCAGAAAAGAGATGGCCGTTACGAGGATTTTCAACAAGACAAGTTGATCCGCGGCCTCGATGCGGCGTGCCGCCATACGCGCATCAGCCATGACCAAGTGAGGGCGATGGCTTATAAAATCACCTCAGATCTTATGGAGCGGCAGGTCCGGGAAGTGAAGACCTCTGAGCTGGGGGAAATTGTAATGAAACATTTAGAGCTGCTGGATACGATTGCATATATTCGGTTTGCTTGTGTATATCGGCGTTTTAAAGATGTGGATGAGTTGATGGATGCGATCGGGCACATCAATCCTAAAGAGGGGACAGATCTATTAGAATCAAAGTTTAATTAACGAGGAAGCGATATGGCATTGAATCAGAATGATATTGAGCGGTTTAAAAAGCGCCTTGAGGAGATGAGAAGTCAAATGACGCATCTGTTGCGCGACTCGAAAGAAGATGTTAAGGCTGTGGACCAGGCAAAGGGATATTCTCAGCATCAAGCCGATGAAGGGACTGATGATTTTAATCGGACGATCAGTTTGCAAGTGAGCAACGAAGAGTTCAATGTCCTGCGCCAAATTGAGAGGGCTTTAGATAAGATCGATGAGAACACTTATGGGATCTGCGATATGACCGGAGAGGAGATCCCCATTCAGCGGCTAGAGGCGGTTCCTTACGCGACGATGACCGTCAAGGCGCAGGAGAAGTTTGAAAAGGGGCTGCTCTAAGATGAATTGGCAAAAGGCTTTTCAGTTTGCGGCGGTGGCGCTGATCATTTTTGCGGCTGATGCGATCCTGAAGGCCTATGTGCATTTATGCATCCCTGTCCTCTTTTTCGCCTCTCCTGTTTATCCTTATGATGGGATTGGGATTTTTCAGGATTGGCATGGGATTGATTTTGCCATAACCCATGTGATGAACAAAGGTGCGGCGTGGGGCGCGTTTGCTCAATTTCAACAGTATTTGCTCTATGCCAGGCTCCTGATCATCGGCGGACTAATCGTAGCTCTTTTTTTAAAGAAGGCAGACCCTTTCCGCAAAGGCTGCTTTACGTTGATCATTACAGGGGCTATCGGCAACGTGATCGATTATTTTGTCTATGGGCATGTGATCGATATGTTTTATTTCAGGTTCTGGGGGTATTCTTTCCCTGTTTTCAATATAGCCGACAGTGCGATTTTCTGCGGGATCGCTCTTTTGCTGCTCGAGTCGCTGTTTTCTAAACGCAAGAAGAGCAGCCGCGTCGGCGAGGCATCTTAGCCGATGCCTCAGATACGGATCAGCACGCCTCAGATCGAAGGTCTTTTTCAAGGATCGAAACAGCTTAAATTTCAAGTCTTGCTCGGACGAGAAGAGATGGCCGAGCTGTTTCAATTCCTCCCTCTTTTTTCTATCTGTATCGTTTCTGAGCCGACATCGATGGAGCAGGCGGTGGTTCCTCATGCAGAGTTTTTGGAGCAGTACGGCTCTTATGTGGAGGCGCTAAAAAAGGGAGAGCGGATCGATGAAAAACCGCTTAGACGTTATTTTTCCTCTGCATGGACGACGCAGCTCGATGCTGTCTATGCGATGCCGGCAGGAGTTAGGTATCTCATCAAGCCGATCAGGCCTTTGGTCCAGCTGCAAGGGCATCATGTCTTCTATTCTAAGCTTGATCAGCAGTTTCATCCGATGGTGCTCAGCGAAGAGAGCATCACATGGGGGATTCAATTTTCCTATCCTCAGCTGGCCCAGCATCCCAAGACGGCTGCGATCGAAAAGGTCGGAAAAGGAGAGGAGTTTCCCAACACGCCTCTTTTTGCGGCCCTGACGAAATGGCTCCGCCAATTCACCATTCCTACGCCGTTTGTCGTCGAGGGAAAACGGATCAACGCTCCTATTCGCATCGGTAAACAGTGTTTGGAGTGGATCCACAATCATCCGCAGCTCAAAGAAAAAAAGATCGAGATTTTTCCCTTGACTCCTTCAGGATAAAACTTAAGCTGGATGTTTTACGGAGGGTGTATGCATGTTGAGTTGGTCTCTATCGGCGATGAACTGCTTCGCGGAACGACGGTCAATACGAATGCCGCTTTTTTAAGCCATCACTTATCGGAAAAGGGATACCAGGTCTCTCGGCATACCACTTTGCCCGATGATCCTGTCTTGTTGAAAGAGGGATTAGAAGAGATTTTAAAGCGTTCTCCGATCATCATCACGACAGGGGGCCTTGGGCCGACTTGCGATGACCGCACAAGGGAGATCCTCGCCCGCCTTTTTTCTTCTCAATTCCTCTATGATGAAACGGTGGCTGCCGACTTGAAAAAACGGTTTGGCGAGCAGCTCACAAGCTTGGAAGATCAGGCAACGATCCCTGCAAAGGCTACCCCGATCCTCAATCGAGTGGGCACAGCGCCGGGACTGATCTTTTCCGATGAGAAAACATTATGGATCACAATGCCCGGCGTTCCTCAAGAGATGCAGGAGATGATGTTGAACGATGTCCTGCCGTTTTTGCTGAAGAGCCGCCCCCCGCATCAGCAGAAACAGTTGGTCCAGCTTCACTTTAGCGTGCTTTATGAAAGTCTTGTCGATCCTCTGTTGCGCACGCTCCAGGCGAAGTATCCTCAAGTGGAAGCAGGGATCTATCCTGCTTATGGAACTCTGGCGGTCTCGCTCCTTTCTTCTCAACAGGAGCCGCTCGAGATGTTCCGAGCATCCCTAGAAAAGGAGTTTGCTCCTTATCTGTTCCCATCGGAAAATGGGAGGATCGAAGAAGCTGTCCATGCGTGGTTTATCGAAAACAAGAAAACATTGGCGTGCGCCGAATCGTGCACAGGGGGGCTGATCGCCGCTAAGTTGACCTCTCTTGCCGGGGCTTCTGAGTATTTTCTCGGTTCTCTGGTGACTTATTCGAATGCAATGAAGAGCAAGCTTCTTGGGGTCCCGGAACAGGTCCTTTGCGACAATGGAGCCGTCAGCGCAGAGACGGTTGCGGCGATGCTCGCAGGCGTCTTCGAGCAGACGGATGCAGATTTTGCCGTCGCCATTTCGGGTATAGCAGGCCCCTTGGGAGGTTCAGATCGGAAGCCTGTCGGAACGATGTGGGCGGCGATTGGAGAGAGGGGGAAATCACCCGATATCGGGACCTTTTTAGCCAAGGGGAATCGGCAGACGCGCATCTTATCGACAACGTATTCATTGCTAGGGGCCCTCTATCGGAAGGTTGCCAAAGGGCTCCCCGCTTTACCTCTGTTTCTTCCTCCCTTAAAATAAGAGAGGTTTAATCAGAATCGCTGAGCTTGTTTTTTAGCTCAAGGATTCGCCGTTCTTTTTTTTCTGCCGACTCGGGATATAGCTGGCAAAAAGCAGGTGTTGCCCGGATCTCTAGGAAAAGCTCTTTCATAGTTTTTTTGCCTCCTTGAAAGACGACTCTTGTTTCCAACTTGCTTTGTAATTCAACCAGTTCTGAATAGAGTAGATTTTCTCTGGAAACGATAAGTATGATAAGCTCCTTTTTTTCATCAGATGTCAGACGATTGCTTACTAAGTAGTAACGCAGTTCCTCAGCTAAAAATTCAAGAGGCTGCTTTGTAGGAAGAGGCTCTGTTATTGGTTTTTTCGAGATGGTCGATGGTGTTGCATAGGACTCTTCTCTTTTACGTTTCAAAAGATTTTGGGGTTGCGCGCCCGGCATGCTCGAAGGAGTCAAAATAGGTTGGAAAGAAGGGCTTAAGGCGCTGCCATCTGATGGGTGGGGTCTTAAGTAGGGGTTCTGAGAAGTGAAAAGATATTGGGAGGGGATGCTCGGCATGTTCGAAGGAGTAGAAATGGGCTGGAAGGGGTTTAAAGAAGGGGTCAGGGAAGTAAAAAGATTTTTGGGTTGCGCGCTTGGCATGATCGAGGAAGTTAAAATGGGAAGGAAGGATGGGTTTGAGGTAATGGCATCTGATGGGGGGAGACTTAGGTAAGAGGTTTCGAAAGTAAAAACATTTTGGCTGAGTTTGGTCGGTGCGCTTGAGGAAGTTATCATGGGCTGGAAAGTTGATAATGGGTCTAGAGGTGCTTGGGTGCTAGTTGCAGCAAAAGAAACATAGGTTGGTGAACGGACTGCTAAATTGCAGCGCTGGGAAAAGGGCGTGTTTTGTGATCTGATAAAAATTTGTTGCCGTTGGGATGAGATCATTGCTTGTTGTTGAGGATTCAAAGAGCGCTTCGCGATAGTTTCTGCGGTTTCTGCAGCTAATATTGCCAATCCTACGCATTTTAAAGGGAGATCAGGCCCATCAAAAGCTTCGGGAGAATAAGAGTTTACAAGCCGAGAGAGCCACTGGGAAAGACCGTTTGCCTGTGGCTGCGTTCCGTTTTCATGTATTTTTAGTGGCTGCCCACCGAGGGTTGACTGGACATTATATGACATATTTAAACTCCTTTTTATCGGTTTTTTTAAAACAGAAAATGTCTATATGTGTTACATTGTACATTAAAAATGTTAATTTTAATAGATGAAAATATTAGCATCTTTATTAGTTTTTCTTAACTACAAAATGTTTTTTTGTTGGGAGTTTTTTTAAATAATTGATGTTAAATGGGATGCAAAAAACTCGGCGAAATCCAAATCCGCAGACAGTCTCTTAGAGAAAATCTCTGCTACTTTCCGCTCTTGCCTTAGTCCATGCCTTTTGGCGAGCTGCTTTGTTTAGAGCGTCTTTATGGAAGGTTCTTTGAGTCTCGTGTGACTCAATCCAGAAAAAGAGCCTAACTGCCCCAACAGCGAATCTTGGATCTACTTAGGCATGATTAGGCTCATGGTTAAACGAACGGCGAATGCCAATTTTGATTTTTAGACACCCTCTAACCGCTCGGATACTTCATTCATTGTCGGCGCACTTTTCACATTTTTTTCAATGGAGCGGAAGAATTGCGGATGATTGCATGGTAGAAAGTGTCATATATTATCTTTATATCTTGGTCAGAAAATCCATTCTGTTGTGCAAGAACATATGCTGCTCCAGCTTCATTAGTTTGACCACACTTTCCTGCCACAGAGATATAGCTAGTATAGGTGAAGGTATCGGCTAAGCCCAAGCGTACCGCCTCTTCAAACGCTTGTTGAGCTTCTTTAAACTCACCATTCTCTCCTGCCGCATAGATGTAGCTAGTATAGGTAAAAGTATCGGCTAAGCCGAAGCGTACCGCATCTTCAAACACTTGTTGAGCTTCTTTAAACTGACCATTCTTTCCTGCCGCATCGATATAGCTATTAAACACCACGTTATTGGCTACGCCCAAATCTAACGCCTCTTTAAAGGCTGAACTTGCGCTTTCAAAATCCTTATAACATTTAGCCTCTTTAATAAAGGTGGTAATGTTATGATCTGTCTTATGTTCTGTCGGCATTCGTTTAAAAAGCTCTTTTTTAAATTGCCATATAACTTTTGCTTTTTGCTCGTCCTTACCCAAAATGGCATTGATTATAAAACTCGAGACTTGATATTCACTGGCCAACAAGACCGCTTCATTAAAGCTAACACTGCTATTTTTGATTTTTTGACACAACTCTTTAGCTTCTTTTTGTTCTAAGTGCTTCTTATTAGTAGGATCTAACAGGTATTGGACTCTGTTTGGCACCGAATCGGAAGTTAGCTCTTTTTTATGATCTGAACTACTACTAGAAGAGCTTGAAGTTAGCTCTGTTTTATGACTTGAACTACTACTAGAAGAGCTTGAAATTAGCTCTTTTTTATGATCTGAACTACTACTAGAAGAGCTTGAGGTATAGACGGTTTTTGATCTGCTGTCACTTGAAGAATCTCTGTCCTGACCTCCGTATTGTTTACAAAATGCATTCCATAAATTAAGAATTTGGCCGTCCTCATGTGGGGTAACGACGTAATGGATCGGTTCTTGTTCCTCTCTTCGGTCTATTTCGTGATATTGTGTATTTCTAAAAGCTCTCAATCGTTCACACATCTTAGGCTCTATCAAAGAACCTGCATTTATCTCTTTTAAAACGTTATTGTATTCATAAAGCTTACATAGCATTTCAGTAATTGCCGGAGGAAGATGAGGCGTTTGAGAGAATAGGTAAAACTCACTTGCGTTCCCGCCTGCTTCGAGATGTTTATGACGTAATTTTACGAGTTCATCATGTGCATTTTTTAACTCTCTTTTAATTTTTTCGATTTTATTTTTATAAAAATCGCAATCTTTTTCATTGGTTTCTTTTTTTTCAATGAGTTCTCTGAAAAATTCAAAACCTTCTAGAGTGCTCTTGGTGGCAGATCCTCTAAATTCTGTAATCAATCTAGATAACAATTCTAAATTTTTAATTTCAAATTCCTTAGTATATGGATGGACTAAGATATTTCGAATGCGTGTGATCTCATTTAAAAGAGTTCTATCAATAATTGAAGGATTTGACTTTTCTCCTAAAAGATACTGAATTAGAATAACACCAGAAATAACATGCGAGGTCAATGTATAGGAATATAAATTACTGCTGGAATCAAGACTTGTTAACTTTTGGTGAATCTCTTGCAGATTTTGTGGGACAACGGGAGAATCCTCTTTAAGCGGCAGCGCTTTTTTCTTAGAAAGCGAGGTCTCTAATTTTTCTGCTTTTTTTTCACGTAATTCTTCTGCTTTTTTTCCAATAGGAATTCCATCTCTTAGATCGAAAAGACCATCCGGGCCTTGGCTGAAATTGTAAGGAACAGCAGGCCTTTCCGGCTCTGTTTCTGAGTTTCCATGTTTTAAAGGGCGTTTTTGTTCTGCAGGGTCTTTGGTTAAAAGACTCTTTTCAAGGTCAAAAGTAGCCTGTGCAAGAGGCAGTTTTAGTCTGCGTGCAGTATCGAATGGCGTTTCCTTTTTTGCATTTTGTAATGTGTAATCAATTCCAGGAGTAGAGGCAAGCAGTTCGAATGCGGCTGGATTATTTTTAAGCGCAGCAACATGTAAAGCTGTATTTCCAATACGGGTTTGGGCATTTAATAATTGACGATCAACAGTAGGCAAAATTTTGCTAAGAGCATCAAAGTCAAAATTCGCAACAGCTAAGTGTAATTCCGTTCTATCGTCAGGAGCTTTCTCTTCATGAGATGGATCAGAAGGAGCCATCTTTTCTGCGCCCTCTTGTAGTAAGCGCAATGTTTCCTCCCGGTCCCGTTCTGTTCTAGATTTTTCCGGCTCTGGTCTCTCTTGTTTTTTTTCTTTTAGCAGTTCTTCTTTCTCTTGAATAAAATCACCGAACCGCGCTTCAGATTCTTCATACAGCAATGCTGCAGGAATTGTGATGTTTTTTGTAGGATCGATTTTGAGAGAAAATACTATTCGTTTATTCTCTTTATTGAAATTAATAGCTTGAATTAGCTCATTTTTTTTGTCTATTAATGCACCGATTTTACTAAGTCTCTCTTGGAATCTTGTTTTTCGTTCCTGATAAACTTCTAAACTCACTGTTTTTCTGGTTAAAGGGAAAGGATAAGGTACAATGATAGTTGAATATTCGCCTTTCGCACGAGGTATTTTATCAGAAAAAATAGAAATCATCTCTAAAAATGGGAACCTCTGTTCTGCTTTATCAAATATAATCTGCAGAAATTTATCAGACGTAATCTCCGAACTATTAATATTTAACTTAGGTGTACAAGGAGGGAGATTTAATATAGACAAGAGCTCATTAATTCTTTGCCGTTCGATTTCTAAAGCAAATTTTGTTATTTTCTTCCTAGCAAATGGGGTATTTG
>CAZEYJ010000129.1:0-2319 GCA_964516795.1 uncultured bacterium | reverse complement strand
CGTCTGGACTCGAAGTGAAAGTCGATGTTTTGGTTCACAAAACCGACTGAACCGGCTTTCGTGCGCGGGACGGCTCGTTGAGAGCCGCCCGGCCGAAAGGAGTCCGGTCACCGGCAAAAAAGCCCCGCTTCTAGCGGGGTTTTTTGTTGGTGAAGCGATGCACCAGTGTGCATCGCGTCTGGACTCGAGCGGAAAAAGGGGTCGTGCTCTCCGCGATCATAGGGCTGGCAAGAGAAGAGCAAGATCCGCTTCGCGGGAGGATCAGGCATGATGGGCAGGATTGCCTATTTCTTATATATCCTCTCCAAGGATCTTTTTTTTCGCCTTTTGAATCACATCAAGAGCTTCATTTAACTGAAAATCCCAGCATTTTTCGGTTGGGTGAGAATAAAAATGAATCATTAGCTCGTCAGTCTCCTGAGAGATTTGAACCCAGTACATGTTGTTGTAATAGATTTCTGCTACTGGCCGCTCTCTATGCGGGAGACTCGCAATCAGTATTTCGAAACGACCCATTTTCATATTTCCTCTTTAAGGTTCCAAAAACCCAATCATTTCCCCCTCCATTGTGAACCTAGCTCCCCATTGATCAGGAACAACAATTTCGATTATCCTACCAAAATCAGGATGAGGTCTTTCATAGATCACTCGTTCCGGATGGTTGATAATCGATTCCAAAACCCGTTGGCCATGAGCATTCACTTGGGCAGGATCTCCGAGTGGTTTTGGAAACGCACTGCCTTCCCTATAGCCATGTTTCATTAAACTCCTTCCAGCTTTTGTATAGCCTGCTCGATCAAAGACTGTTCCGGCTTTTACGAATTTGCTCGTATCTGAAAAAGTTTTCAAGATAGCTCCCGGTGGAGGAAGGAACCCAATGGAAAAATGATTCATGGGATCATTTGCCCTAGCTTCTAATGTAAACAGCTCTGCTTGGTCTGTGGAAAAAATATGGTCAATTACTTGATGACCTTTGACAACGAAATTTTCATAATTTTCTATAGGGCTTAGCCCGTCTGCCGAATCTAGTAGCTGAAGACCTGCTGGCAGAAGTAGACTGCCTAATTCTTTGACTTCTTGATAAAGCTGAGGAACCACTTTTATTAGATCTGTAACTTCGTTGAGGGCCTTGTGGGCAATATTCGCTCCCGCTTCTCTCGCTTTTTCGCCAAAAGATATCTCATCCCATCCTGCAGATCCGGCTGCTTGCTGCAGAGCCTTGTCCTCTGCGAGAAACTCCTTAAAAGAAGGAACATGTTCATCTACAGCTGCTTTTATGGCGGCAACAGAAGGAGATTCTTTCTTCGATTCTGATTTTTTTGATTCAGAATGAATAGGATCTGAAGATCCAGTATTGGCTGCTGCTCCTGAGACTGCAACTACTACAGCGACTGTAACGGCGACTACTGCCACGATCACAATAGCTCCTACGATGATTTCTTCTTTATGATCTTTGACAAATTTCTTGGTCTTTTTCCATATGTGGCTGATTTTGCTGCAATGTATAACATTGTAGTCTGAATAGCCATTGAGAACGGCCGGGATGATCACATGCTGACTAGTGCTTTCCAAATAACGCGTTAACTGAAATGCACTACCTTCCCCATACATCAGGTCATAGGTGTCTTTCTCAAGAGCCTTGTCTTGCTCGAAGTCATTAGCGAGAATCCCCGCTTTTGCAAGAATCGCTAAATACTCATTCAGGCCCTGCAGTTGCCCGGGCGGACATCTTTTTTCAAGTTCCCCAGATTCCAAATCTTCAAGCATCACCATAATCTCGTCATACGTGATCGGACAAACCCATGCTTCAGCCTTCTCTTGGGTATACCACGAGTCTCCCAACCAGTTCATAGTTTGAGGAGTTGCTGGGGAAAAGGGTTGCTGGGGATAGACAAGAAGGGGTGGCGTGGCAGCCAGGACGATATAGTGGGTAAAAAACTTCATTTTTCGCATATCAGAACACGCAACATCGGATTCAATGTGGCCTGCGAGCTTACGACTCATTATTCAAGGTGTCAATAGCGTCTCTCTTTGGTGGTATTATTCTGGCTTTAACCGCATCAGTACATCGAATTTTGAACACCCGCCTCGCGCGGCTCCCGACAAAGATTTGAATTCAATTTTTGCCTGTTCCCGTGTTTCCAGTCGCTGCATGTCTGCGGCCATTTGATCTGAAATTTTTTGCCGGCGAGTCTGAATGGTATAGTCGATTAAATTTGAATTGACCCAATTGATCCGCATCTTTTGACATGAGGACATCGCGCTCGATCTCGCTAACATTCTGCAAGTTGGCGTCGATCTCCGCGCTTCCTCCTCAGG
>CAZEYJ010000128.1:0-16628 GCA_964516795.1 uncultured bacterium | reverse complement strand
GTTGACGGTCATAACTACCTCTAATTGTATGAAGAGGGAACAGTATATCAGATCAAAATTTTATTTGGATAGGTTCATATGTTGTTCACATGCAAGATGGACAAGCTCTTGACAAATTTGGAAATAAGGTTAATAAAAATGCGCCGGAAGCTCACATTCCATTTGATGAGTTTTCTTTTAATAATTGGTAGGTTTTATGTTGTCTAATGAAGATAAAATACAGATATTAAACAGCGTTTTAGAAACAATTAAATGCATTTCGGATAAAGAGTACCAAAAAAGGGTGTGGATTTTAGGTAAAGGCCCGGAAGTTGATGATTTTGATGAAACTTGCTGTAATTTTTTTGGTGACGGTGACCCTCTTTTAGAAAGGTACAAAGAATTTGGCTTAACAGAAACTCAATATCTTATGCTAAAAAATTTTCGAGATAAATTCAGAGCTTTCTCCGATGAAAATAACTGGCCACCTGAGTTTATTGAGACTACAGAATGGGCAGAGGTTATGAAATTAGCAAAAGACGTTTTAAGTGTTTTTAATTTTCCTGTTTGTTAAAGCAATTCGATTATTTATTTGTTTTTGTGGTTTTTTTGTGAAAATAATACTTGAAACATTTATCAGAGTTGTAGACCACATTTCTGATAAAGACTATCAAAAACGGGTTTGGATTACAGGAGAAGGTCCTGAAGTTGATGACTTTGATGAAACCGTTTGTCACTTTTTCCAGGAAGGAGATGGAATAATTGAAAAATATAAAGACTTTGGGCTTTCAGAAGATCAATATCAAATGCTCAAGAAATTTTGTGATCAGTTTGAAGTGTTTTCAGATAAATGCGACTTGCCGGAAGAATTTATAAATACACCAGAATGGGATAAAATTACTGACCTCGCCAAAGAGGTTTTAAAAATTATTTACCCTTTACATGAATGAAAATCTCGATTCGCGAAGGATATAAATAAAGACTTTTTATCATGGATGATGAAAAATTCAGAGAATATATTATTAAATCAACAGATCTTCTTAAAGATTTATCTAAACAAAAAAAAGACATGGATAATTCAAAAGAGCTGTCTGAAGATTATGTCCAAGGATTAATAATGGGTTATTATTCAATTATTACTCTTCTAAAGAATCAAGCTTCCACTTTTTGTATAGATCAAAAGGAGTTGGGATTAGCAGATATAAAACCCGATGTAGATTTGCTCGGTCTTCATAGAGATCCTGATATGGATTTCGGAGAAGATAATTGGGCCATTGATATCATGAGTGAGCAAAAAGCCAAAGCGTATATTTGCGACTCAATAGCATTATTGAAGGAGCAAGCAAAAGAAGCTAAAAAAGACGCAGATAACTCGGAAGAAGGTTATGAAAATTATAACAAAGGATCAGTCATGGCGTACTGTTCTGTATTTTCCATTTTAAAGCATCAAGCTATAGTCTTTAACATTGATGAAAAGGAACTTGGACTAGCAGACATGAGATCATCCCACTATTTTCTTCACCCAAAAGTAACATAACGCTACTAAGAGACTGTCGTTGAAAACATCATAAGTTGCTCAACCTCTTCGACATGATTCGTGACATAGCCAGGTAAATCATATTCACGCTCGTATTCGCAACTAGCTCATAGTCTTTGCTTAACCGTCGGGATTTCCCTAGCCAGGCAAATGTTCTTTCTACTATCCATCGTTTGGCTTCCACAATAAACTCTTTCTTGTGTCGCCTCCCAATCGTTTCCAATTCGATCCCGTGCAAATTCATTCTTTCCTGCATGGCTTCGCCGCTATATCCCAAATCAGCGTATACCTTTTTCGGCATCACTGTTTTATTTTTGCTCAGACAGCAGAGAGCGTCTAGTCCATCTCTGTCTGTACAGCTCGCTGCACCGACAACTCCTGTGATAATCAGTCCAAGGTGATCAACCAATATGTGTCTTTTCCGACCTTTAACCTTCTTGCCCCCGTCAAACCCACAGAGCCCTTTTTTTCTATTGTTTTTACACTCTGACTGTCAGCTATACCCACACTCGCATCCGGATTGCGGCCAAGAGCTTTTCGCAGCGAGCTCCTTAGGAAATTGTGTATTTTCTCGAACAAGTCCTTTTGTTTCCATCGAATGAATTGGGAGTGCACTGCTGTCCATGGAGGAAAATCATTTGGCAGGTCTCTCCATTGGCATCCTGTTCTCACTACATAAAAAATAGCATTTAGCATTTTCTTTCGAGAATGTTTACTCCGTCCCTTTGGGCCATAGTGCACATCTTCCCTGACCAATGGTTTAATTCTTTCCCATTCTTCATCTTTCAAATCGCTGGGGTAGGGCTTTCTTTTTTGTTGTTTCATAATGTCGCCTCGGTTTCGAAGCGACATTTATATCAAATTAAAATTTTCAACGACAGTCTCTTAGGCAAAGGCCCGGAAGTTGATGATTTTGATGAAGCTTGCTGTAATTTTTTTTGGTGATGGGGCCCCCCTCTTAGAAAGGTACAAAGAATTTGGCCTAACGGAAACTCAATATCTTCTGCTAAAAAATTTTCGAGATAAATTCAGAGCTTTCTCCGATGAAAATAACTGGCCACATGAATTTATAAATATACCTGAATGGGATAAAATCACTGACCTTGCCAAAGAGGTTTTAAAAATGCTTTCTCCTTTCCATGAATCAAAATCTTGATTCGCGAAGGATATAAATTTGGACTGATTTGGCGATCGAAGAGAGTAAAATCAGTCCAGTAGTGTGTTACCACTGGTCGTCGGCTTCGTAGCCAAGCAGGATGAGCTCTTCTCCGAGGAGTTCCTTGAAGAGCTGTTTGTTGGCGTCTGTAAAGTGCTCTTTCCAGGAGCCGATCTGTCCCTTTCGAAAAGTTGGCGTGCCTCCGAACAAGGAGGCATTTTCTTTTTCCTCTGTAAGGGGGAGGCCTAAGAGGTATTTTCTCTTGAGATCGGAAGAGCATCCGAGATAGTCCATGAGTTCCAGCATGGTGTTTTCTTGGGCGGTTTGGCTGCCTCCTCCCTCTTCTCCGACGAGATCTTCAAATCGGATGACGTGGGTTTCAGGGTTTTGCATCCAAGATAGGGCATTATGCACCATGGGCTGAATGGCAAGGGACGCATCTTTTTCAGTCAGCCGGAGCATCGCATTGATTTTCTTTTCCATGGGCCATGTGACGAAGTCGCTGAGAACAAAGGGGCCCCACTTGGGATGAGAGCTGCCCAAATGTCCGTAGATCCAATCCATCCAGTAAACGGCGGAGACGATGGCATCTCTAGGATCTCTGATGCAAATGATGGTTTCCCAGTTAAAGTCGTTTCGGCAGGCAAGTTGATTGAATTCAGAGCTGATGTGCTGCATGACGCAGTTGACTCGGCGGGCGGAAGCAAAGGCATCTGGGTTGGAAATAAAGGGATCGATCTCGTGGAATTTCATGATGTAATGGGGCGCTCCAAGATAGTCCAGG
Source organism: uncultured bacterium (assembly GCA_964516795.1). GTDB lineage: Bacteria > Chlamydiota > Chlamydiia > Chlamydiales > Rhabdochlamydiaceae > Acherontichlamydia. The sequence continues at coordinate 13,172 of CAZEYJ010000128.1, read as the reverse complement.
GCTCTATCGATGAGGTGGGTCCCCCCTTTGTGGAAGGTCAAAATGAGGGCTTGTTTTTGTTGCGCAGAACCCAAGATGGGGAAGCATAGGATGAAGACCAACAGGAGAATTGTTTTGTAAGCGCTGAGCATGGTGCGTGGAGATCGGGTCGGGTGCAAATGCATGTGAGCCACCTAGGATTTAGAGCAAAAGTTCAAGATGTTGTTGATGTCTTTTTGGTTAATTCCTGAGATTTTTTCAAGTTCTTCGCGCGAGGCTTTGCAGATATTTTCCAGGCTGCCGAAGTGTTTGAGCAGGCGGGTGCGTTTCATGGGCCCGATGCCGGGGATTGTATCAATTTGGCTGGTCAGGTTTTTCTTGCTTCGGGAAGATCTGTGGAACGAGATTGCTTTGCGATGGGCCTCGTCGCGGATTTTTTGCAGGAGGAAGAGGAGGGAAGAGCGGGGGTTGAGGAGGATCGGGTCGTGATGTCCCGGCAGAAAGATCTGTTCTTGCGTGATCCCTTTATCATGCCGCCCCGATTCTTTTGCGATCGAGATGAGGTCGACGGAGGCGATGTCGAGCTGTTTGAAGACGTCGAGGGCAGTCGAGAGGTGTCCTTTTCCGCCGTCGATGATGACAAGGTCGGGCAGATCGTCTTCTTCTTTGGCGCGGGTGAGGCGGCGGGTGAGGACTTCCCGGATGGCGCCGTAGTCATCTGCAGCGGAGGCTTGTTTGATGCGGAAGAGGCGGAACCGCTTGGTGTCTTTTTCTCCGTTGGTGAAGGCGACTAGCGCTGCGACGGGGGTGCTTCCGGAGATATGTGAGGTGTCGTAACATTCGATCCGGTTGGGATAGCGGCTGAGCTTGAGGGTTTCTTGGAGGTCGAGAAGCTGCTTTTCTCGGATCTCTTGCTGGTTTTTTTCTTGGATGAAGAGGGCTTTTGCATTCTCTTGGGCCAGCTCGACGAGGGCAAGCTTATCCCCTTTTTGTGGAGAGCTCAGGGAGATTTTTTTCTTGAGCCGCTCAAAGAGGATCTCTTCGATTTCTTTGAGTTGGTTCATCGGATACGGGGTCAGGATTTCTTTTGGCAGGTTGTCTTGGAATTGGTAGTGCTGCAAGAGGAAGGAGGAGATCAGTTCTGCGTCATCTTCAAGGACGCCGGAAAAAGCAAAGTGCTCTGAGCCGACGAGGTTGCCTTCGCGGAAGAGGAGTTGGACGAGGATCACCTCTTCCCCTTGCCGGTAGAGGTGGATCGCATCGGTGTCTTTGCCACCGGTTTTGGCGACGATCTGTTCATCGTGGACGACATGTTCAATTTGGCGGATAGTCTTGAGGAGGGCGGCAGCTTTTTCGTATTGGAGCGATGCTGAAGCGGCCTGCATCTCTAGGTGGAGTTCGTGGAGGATCTCTTTGTCTTGTCCTTTTAAAAAGCGGATCGTGCTTTTTACGTAGGAGTCGTATTCTTCCTTGGTGCAGCGATTGACGCAAGGGGCGCAGCACCGTTTGATCGAGTAGAGGAGGCAGGGGCGGGTCCGCCGTTTGAGCTCCTCGTCGCTGCACTGCCTTAAAGGAAATAAGCGGATGAGCAGCTCATAGGTCTCGCGGGCGGCAAGGGCGCTGGTATAGGGGCCGAAGTAGAGGCCGTCTTCTTTGGGTTTTCCTTTATAGCGGACAAGTAAGAGGCGGGGCCAGGGATGGTGGTGGTTGACCATCAGGCTGATGAATGTCTTGTCATCTTTTAGGATCGCATTGAACTTGGGCTGATGTTTTTTGATCAGGGTATTTTCCAGAAGGAGCGCTTCTTTTTCAGAGGGGACGATGATCGTATCGATATGGGCCGTTTGCTGGATGAGGAAGGGGACCATTGCCCGATTGTCGCCGCTTGCGCTGAAATACTGTTTGACGCGGAGTTTTAGCTGTTTTGCCTTGCCGACGTAGATCACCTTTCCTTCTGAGTTTTTCATCAGATAGACGCCCGGCTGCATCGGGAATTGATCGAGCTGTTTCAGATCAAAGGGCATTATTAGATTTTTTGTTTCCAGGTTGAGAGGATGTTGAGCGCTTCGAGCGGGGTGAGCTGGTTGGGGTCGAGCTTTTTGAGCTCGTCGATGAGGGGATGGGTAGGAGGCGGAGCGAAGAGGGAGAATTGCTCTTGTTTGGAAGTGGGACGGGGCTCCGGCGTTGTCCTGCCTGCATTTTTTTCGAGCTGGAGGAGCATTTGCTGGGCGCGTTTAAGGACTGTTTGAGGGACGCCTGCGAGCTTGGCGACATGGATCCCGTAGCTTTTGTCGGTGCCCCCTTTAACGATTTTGCGGAGGAAGGTGATCCCCCGTTCAGATTCATAGACGGCAACGTTGTAGTTGACGGCGCCCGGGATTTTTTTCTCGAGCTCGGTGAGTTCCCAGTAGTGGGTGGCAAAGAGGGTCTTGGCCCGTTGGTTGGGAGCTGTGAGGAGGTGTTCGGCAACGGCCCAGGCGATCGAGATCCCGTCGTAGGTGCTAGTGCCGCGGCCGATCTCATCGAGGATGACTAAGGAGCGGGAGGTGGCGTTGTTAAGGATGTTGGCTGTCTCCGTCATCTCGACCATGAAAGTCGATTGTCCCCGGGAAAGGTCATCGCTTGCGCCGATCCGAGAGAAGACTTTGTCGATGACGCCGATATGGGCTGATTTAGCAGGAACATAGGAGCCCATTTGCGCCATGATCGCAATGAGGGCGGCCTGACGGATGTAGGTCGATTTGCCGGCCATGTTGGGCCCTGTGATGAGAGAGAGGCGGTTGGTATGGCCGTCTAATAAGATGTCGTTGGGGATGAACCCGTCTCCTTTGAGGGTGGCTTCAATGACGGGATGTCGCCCTTGTTCGACATGGAAAAGATCGCTCGTATCGACAAGAGGGCATGTGTAGTGGTAGCGGAAGGCGACTTTTGCAAGGGAGAGGAGGGCGTCGACCCGGGCTACGGCGGCGGCGATTTGACGGATTGGGCCGGAGTGGATGGCAACGCTTTTGCGTAGTTCGTGGAAGAGCTCATATTCGATCGAGGCCATCCTCTCTTCCGCATGGAGCATTTTGTATTCGTACTCTTTGAGCTCAGGGGTGATGAACCTCTCGGCGTTGACAAGGGTTTGGCGTCGTTGGAAGGTGTCGGGGATCCGGTCGGCTTGTCCGCGGCTGACCTCGATATAGAACCCAAAGGCTTTTGTGTAGCCGACTTTAAGGGTCTTGATCTGTGTGGCTTCGCGCAGCTGCGTTTGGTAGGAGGCGATCCACGATTCGCTGTCGTCTCGGATGGCCCTTAATTCGTCGAGTTCCGCATGATAGCCTTTTTTAAAAATGTTGCCATCCGTCAGGCGCAAGGGGGGAGCATCGACGATAGCGCGTTCAATGGCATCGAGGATGGGCGGGGGATTGCTCAGCTTTTCCGCATCTTCCGCGATCAGTGGAGAATCGCAGGTCGAGATCTGGAAGGCAAGCGGGGAGACATGTTCTAACGAAAGGCGGAGACCGACGAGGTCGCGGGGGCTGGCGTAGCCTGTCTCAATCCGCATGATCAGCCTTTCGAGGTCGCGGATCTCGTTGAGATGGGCGTCGATCTCAGTTGCCTTGTGCCACTGTTTGTGAAAAGCGGCGATCGCTTCTTGTCTTTTTCGGATCGCATCGGGATTTAACAGGGGATGGATGAGCCATTGTTTGAGGAGCCTTCCTCCCATTGCAGTGGATGTTTGGTCGAGAAGGTTGAGGAGGGTGTGGCTCTTTTTTGTTTCTTGGAGCGATTCGATGAGCTCGAGGTTTCTTTGGGTCGATCGGTCGAGCAGCATGTAATGGGAAAGGTGTTCCGTAGCAATTGATTTGATGTGCCCTGTTGCCAAAGAGAGCTCGTCGCTGACATATTCGAGGACGGCGCCTGCGGCGTTGATGGCTGCGGTCATTCCTTTGAGGCCGAAGCCGTCGAGCGTGTGGACTTGAAAATGGCGGAGCAAGATATCGCAGGTGTGTTTATGGTCGAAATGCCAGTTCTCTTTAACGTGAAGGGTTGGATTGAACTGTTGCAGAATTTCTTCGCTCCAATCGGGATGCTCTTTTTGCCATTTTTCAGACAGGATCAATTCCTTGGGTTGGAGCCGGCACAGTTCGTCGAGCAGTTGTTTCCCATCCTCAAACTCCATAGCGCGGAAATCGGCAGTTGTCAAATCGAGGACGCTGAGACCGTAAGTTGAGTTGACTTGGGTGATGCATCCAAGAAAATTGTTGGCTTTGTCTGAAAGAAGGGTGGAGTTGACGACGGTGCCCGGCGTAATGACGCGGACGATCTCTCTTTTGACAATGCCTTTGACACTTTTGGGGTCTTCCATCTGTTCTGCAACGGCAATGCGGAACCCTTTTCCCACCAGTTTATCGATGTAGGATTCGCTCGAATGGAAGGGAACCCCTGCCATGGGGATCTCATGCCGTTTGGTGAGGGTCAGGTCGAGCTCTTTTGCAATGAGGATCGCATCTTCGTAAAAAGCTTCGTAGAAATCGCCTAGTCTGAAAAAAAGAATGGTGCCGGGAGAGTTTTTTTTGCAGGCGTGCCACTGCAGCATCATAGGAGAAGTTTTCTGGTCAGCTAGATCTATTGTCATAACAAGATAAAAGGGTAAGTTCTATGAAGATTCTATCGCCGCATTCTAGCAGTCCTCTCCCTTTTGCAGAACTTTTTTCTGATTGAGCTTGGTAACTAAGTATTAAATCATTTTTTTTGGAAGTTAGATTAGGGCCACGATTTCACATGTCGGGGCCCTAATCTAACTTCCAAAAAAAATGATTTAATTTTCTAAGAGAAAAAGCGCTGCCACCACGTTTTTTTTGTTTCGGGTTGGGAGGAAGAGGAGGTCTCTTCGGAGGGGATTTCTTCTTTGGACTTAAAGAGGGGAGGTTGGGCGGAGAGGGCTTCGGAAAATGATTTGGAGACAAAAGGATGGGCAGGCGAGCCTGTCGTCGCTTTGCTCGCTGATTTATGTTCTTCTTCTGAAGCGCTAAGGGCTTTGCTGATTTGGTGGCGCGAGTTTTCGCACCATAAAATCAAAAGTTTAAGGTCTTCGTCTAAATTTTTAAGCTGCGAGGTAATTTCTTCAGGGGATTCTTTTGCTTTGGGTTGCAGGCGAGAGGGGAGGCTGATTGCTTGGCTCAGTTCGAGCTTGAGCTGGAAAATTTTGATCAGCATCGGGATCATCACTTTTTTGATCTGATCGCGCAGCATACTTAAAGAGGGATCAGCGATCGTCCCTAATTGGGAATAAGAGGGGGACTTGTAAGCTGGTCCCGCATTATTTTTTTCCATCATGAACCTGCTTGAACTTGAACTCCGGCAAGATATACTGCGTTCTTGAAAAACTCAATTCGCTGACAGTCTCTGAAGCAAAAAAAGGAATGTAAAAGTCAAATGTTGAGTCGCGATGTTGTTTGTGTATAAAACAGGTTACGATTTTTATGAAAGACTTTTTACAATTTCTCTGAATTGGTCCTATCCCGTATGATGCGGTATATATGGCAATCTATTCTAAAGACAGTTTAGAGACGCTGCGCCAGAGGATTGATCTGGTCGAAGTGTTGGACTCTCATCTGCAGCTGCAGAGGTCGGGTTCTTCTTTTAAGGCGCTATGTCCTTTTCATGAAGAAAAGTCTCCCTCTTTTATTGTGCAGCGCGGGGATACCCATTACCATTGTTTTGGTTGCGGGGCGCATGGGGATGCGATCGCTTTTTTAATGACCCATGTGAAGATGGGATTTATCGAGGCAATCGAGAGTTTGGCAGAGCGGTTCCAAGTTCATTTAGAGAAGGTCGATGACACAGAGCAAAATAAGGGGCCGAGCAAGGCTTCTCTAAAGCAGGCTTTGGAAAAGGCGGCAAAGCTCTATCATTTTTTGCTCTTGCATTCTGAAGAAGGGCATGTGGCTCTAAAATATCTTTATGAAAGAGGATTGGACTTGGATTTCATCCGGGCTTTTGAAGTCGGGTTTGCTCCGCGCCAAGGGGACCTGCTTTTGCGTTATTTGCGCGAATTGCGCATCAATGATGAGTCGAGTGAGCAGGCTGGGCTGATTTCTGCAGGAACGGGACGCAAGCGGGATTTTTTTATCGATCGGATCATGTTTCCGATCCGCGATCCGCTCGGCGCTGTGATCGGCTTTTCGGGACGAAAATATAAGGAAGAGACGTTTGGCGGGAAATACATCAACACTCCGGAAACTCCGTTGTTCAAAAAATCGCGCGTCTTATTTGGCCTGAGCTATTGCCGTCAGAGGATTGCAAAGGAAAGGCAGTCGATCATTGTGGAGGGGCAGGTTGATGCGCTGCAACTCATCCATGCTGGCTTTAATTACACCGTCGCGGGGCAAGGAACAGCGTTTGGAGAAGAGCATGTGAAAGAGCTCATCCAGCTTGGGATTGCCCGCGTTTATCTTGCTTTAGACGGGGACAAGGCCGGACAAGAAGCTGCCGCCAAGATTGGCAATTTTTTCCAGTCGCGCGGCGTTGAGGTAATGGTTGTTCCTCTTCCCGAAGGGAGCGATCCTGACGCGGTGTTAAAAGACCGGGGGCCTCCGTATTTTGAAGAATTATTGCAGCAGAGCAAAAATTATTTAACATTTTTGTTCGATCATTTTTCCAAAGGGAGGGATTTAAGTTCTCCTTCGCAGAAAAGTGAGGTCGTTGAAAAAATCACGGCGATGGTCCGGGGCTGGGAGCAGCCTGTCATGGTGCATGAGAGCTTGCGCAAACTTGCGGAGATCGCCAAAGTTCCCGAATCGGCTTTGAACATCGGCAACATTTCCCTTCCTGATCTTTTCATTAAAAAAACGGGCTCGGTCCAATTCCACGCAATCGATCCGAACAGGATCCTTGAAGCTGACTTATTGCGCTGGTTGATCTTAGCCGGAAAACAAGAGCCGCGGCTTATCGCTTTAGCGAAGGCCAATCTTCGCAAAGAGCATTTTTATTTGGGCAGCGCGCTGCGCCTTTATGAAGGATTTATTGAAGCCTATGATTCTGAGCAGCCATGCGATCTGTTGACTTTAGGTCAATGTCTGGAAGAGACCGATTCTCAGTTTCTTTCTGAGATTATGGGACGAAAGATCAACATGCAAAAAGCTGAAGAGGGATTGAAAGAGACGTTGCGCAAAATCCTTATTCGGCATTGGATGGATGAGCGGGAAAAGATCCGCAGCCAGATCCACAGCGGCAATCTCACTGATGAACAAGCGATCGAGCTTGTGAAGCAATTTGACGAAATCAAACGCAATATTCCAGAGCTCGTTCTTATCTAATAATTTATTTACATAAAAATTATTTTTCTCATATGGTGTCAATTGCGTAGCGTCATGTCCGCAAGAGAATTATATACTGGAGCATCTGGTATGCGTAATCAATCGAATCGAGATAAATGTTGTTTTCCGGTTTCAAATAAAAATCCAGATATTGCTTTAGTTGCAAAAAGATCTCTGCATTTGTCTCGTTCAGATTTTATTTCTCGGCAAACTAGGTGGCAACGCTATTTGACGACGACATTGTTATATTGTTGCGCATGCATTCCGGCAACTTCACTCTCAGCGGCAACCTATAATGTGACGACCACGGCAGACAGCGGCGCAGGGTCGCTTCGGCAAGCGATCTTGGATGCGAATTTTACGGCTGGACCTAATTCGATTGTGTTTAATACAGCAGGAACGATTACGTTAGCAAGTCCATTGCCTCCCGTCGGCTTGAACATCAACTTAATTAATGCCAATGGCAATGCAGTTGTGATCAATGGCGCGAATAACTATCAGGGAATTTTTGTCGAACCTGGAGTGACTAATTTAACGATTCAAGGCAATATTCAGCTGAATCAGCTGGCATCAATCGGTGGTAATGGTGGCGCTGGCGTTGGTAACGCTGGAGGGGGGGCCTTAGGAGCTGGCGGAGGTCTTTTTGTTGGAGGATCGAGCACTGTTTCTCTGTCCGGAGTTTCCTTTGCAAGCTGTCAGGCTGTTGGGGGACAAGGGGGAATCGGGTCTTCTTCAGGAATAAACCCTTGCGGCGGTGGCGGCGGCGGCGGCATGGGAGGTGGAAATGGAGGCAATACCTCGGCTTCTAATGCGGGCGGCGGCGGAGGAGGTGGATATCAGGGAAGCGGAGGCGCTGCGGGTGCTGGCGGCGGCGGAGGAGGAGGTATCTTCTTTTCCGGAGGCGCCGGTGATTCAACTGGCGGCGGCGGCGGCGGCGGTTCAGATGCCGGCGCAGGAAATGCTGCTGTTGGAGGTGTAGGTGGAAATGGTGGAACAGATCTGATAGGAAATCCTGGAGGAGCTGGCGGTGGACTTGGCGGCGGCGTGGGAGGAAGTGGAACAGTCAATAGCGGCGGCGGCGGCGGTGGGAGTAATTCAGGAGGCGCTGGTGGTCCAGGGGGAAATTCCAATCTAGGAGCTGGCGGCGGCGGCGGTGGCAGCACAGTAGGGGGAATTGGAGGGGCATCGACATCTGCAGCTTTTGGCGGCGGCGGCGGCGGCGGTCAAGGGACAAATAGCGGCGGAGTAGGTGGCCATGGGGGAGTGTTTGGAGGCGGCGGCGGCGGCGGAAATGCAGCTATGGGAGGTGCCGCAGGGATTGGCGGCGGCGGCGGCGGCGGTTATAATGCTAATGGGGGGCCAGGAGGATTTGGAGGCGGCGGCGGCGGTGGATCCATCGGAGGTCAGCCAGGAGGTTTTGCAGGAGCCGGCGGCAGTGGAGGAGGGGCTTCGGGCAATGGCGGCGGTGGAGGAGCGGGGTTAGGAGGAGCTGTTTTTATCCAATCGGGAGGAGTTTTACAAATTGGGGATCCTGTAACACCGCCTCTTTTCTTAGGGAATACTGTCACAGCGGGCGCAGGAGGTTCAGGAACAAGCAATGGCGCCTCAGGGCAAGGGATCAGTCCTGACATTTTTATGATGTCGGGAGGGGAAGTTGATTTTCAGACGACAGGAACGTTGACAATCGCTTCTAATATTCAAAGCGACCTTAACGGTCTAATTCCTACTGGCGGCTTAAGGATGTCGGGATCGGGTACGTTGGTTTTAAATGGAATCAATACGTATACGGGAACGACATTTTTAGATAATGGGATTATTCAGATTTCGAGCAATCTTGCTTTGGGAAGTCCTTTAGGCGGTCCTTTAAATGCAGGGATTCAATTCAACGGGGGGCTCTTAGAGGTAGCGGCAACGACAAGTGGATCTCGAACTGTTTCTTTTGTGGGATCAGGAACAATCCAAGCTGATGTTGGGGTTGTAGCCACATTTGGAGGGCCGATTAGCGGCAGCGGAGCAATCACCATATCTGGGCCTGGCACAGTGGCATTTGCCGGGAACAACACTTTTACCAGTCCATTGACGATTGCCTCAGGAACGTTGCGCATCGATGGGGCCTCAAGTTTGCCGACGGCAACGAATGTGCTTAACAATGGAACGCTGACATTCAATAATCCTTTCGCAACTACAGCAACTCTGTCGGGCAATATCAGTGGAACAGGGGATGTGACTGCAGTTGGATATGGTTCTGTTATTTTTTCAGGAAATAATACATATGCAGGTAATACAGTTATTGGATCTTCGCTTTCTGTGGCTTCTTCGAGTTTGCGAATTGATACGAATCAAAGTCTTCCTACTTCAACGAATATCACAATGCATAATGATAGTTCTTTGATCCTGAACCATACAGGAACTCTGCTGCTATCGGGAAATATTACAGGATCTGGATCATTGACGATGCAAGGCTCAGGTATTTTAGAGCTCAGCGGGACGAATACTTATTCAGATCCGACAACGATTTCGGCGGGAACCATCCAGTTCGATACCGCAGCAAGCTATCCTAATAATTCAAGTGGAATTACAAATAATGGGGCGCTTGTTTTTGCTAACCCGACCGGCACGGCTTTAGTCTCCGGGCCAATTTCCGGTACCGGATCTTTGACGATGCAAGGAGCGGGAACATTAGCTTTATCGGGAACGAATACTTATTCGGGAGGAACGACAATTTTAGCGGGAACGTTAAGTGTCAATAGCCCTAATAGTTTACCATCAACGGCTAGCATTACCGATAATGGCAATTTGAGCTTTAATTTTGCCAATACATCAGATAGTTTAACGCTTTCTTCTGCAATTTCAGGCTCAGGAAATTTAGCGACTCAAGGGAAAGGAACTCTTATTCTTTCCGGAAATAATACCTATGGAGGAAGTACGACAATCGGCTCTTTAGCCACTTTGGAGATCGATTCGTCGACTAGTTTGCCTGGAAGCTCTGCTGTTACCGATAATGGCGTATTGAATTTTAATCTTCTGCCTGTCGGTTCCTATACAGTCGGTAATTCGATTGGCGGCAGTGGGAGTGTGAATATCACAAATGCGGGCATTTTGACATTGAGCGGATCGAACACTTATTCGGGAGGAACAGGCGTCTTTAATGGAGGAACGATCCAGTGGAGCACCGATAATCAGCTCGGGACAGGTCCTATTACATTGAATAATGGAACGTTCAATATCCTCAATCCGCTTACGTCGGCAAAAAATGTGCTGCTTACCGGTTCAGGGACATTGAATACGAATGCTAATGCTGTCTCGTTATCTGGCAATATCAGTGGGCTTGGAGCCTTTACTAAGCAAGGCAGCGGTACATTGACCTTATCAGGCACGAATACATCGACAGGAGCGATGACAATCAGTGGAGGAATTGTTCAGATTGCCACTTCTAACAGTTTGCCTCATAGCGGGACGATCCAGGTGGACAGCGGGACTTCATTAGATTTTATCCAATCGGGGACCGTGACAGCAACAGGTGTGATTTCGGGGGCAGGTGCACTGAATATTAATGGCGGTGCAGGCTGTACTGTGGTCTTGTCTGGAGTAGGCAATAGTTATGCAGGAGGAACAAATATTCTTTCCGGAACGCTGCAAGTCAATGGGGCTACGAGCCTTCCCTCTGCTGGAAATGTTGTGGACAATGGTCTGTTGGTATTCAACAACGTGGGGACAGCAACTATCTCGGGGCTCATCAGCGGAACAGGGGCTATCAATGTCACCAATTCGGGAATTTTGGCTTTGACCAACAGCAGCAATAGCTATGGCGGCGGAACAAATGTCAGCAACAATGGAACTGTCAGCATCACCAATGATGGACAGCTAGGAATTTCTTCATCAGCCGTCACGTTGAACAGTGGAACATTAGATTTTCCGGTCGGAGTGCTTTCGCTTTCTTTAACGCGCCAGATCAATTTAACCGGCCCAGGGACGATTTCTGTCGATGATCCTTCGGGAGTTGTGACCTTATCGAATTTGGTAACTACGCCTAGCACTCCTTTAACAAAGGCAGGGCAAGGGACTTTGGTTATTCCTGCCAGTTATCCGCAAGGACTAACGACGATCAGCGCTGGTGTTTTACAGGTCAATTCTGCCGGTACTTGGTTAGGTAATATTGTTGATAATGGAACGATCAACTTTGTCAATGCAGGAGTCACAACGGTTTCCGGGCAGATTAAGGGAACAGGCGTTGTCGGTGTGATGAATGGGACCTTGGCGATGACCTTCTCCGGAAATACCTATTCGGGAGGGACCAATGTCTCGAGCAACGGGATTGTCCAGGTCACGGCAGATTCTCAGTTAGGCGCTGCTGCCGCTACTGTCACGCTGAATGCGGGAACAATCGATATTCCTGTGGGTACGACCATATATAATACGACGCGGGCCGTTTCTTTGGCCGGTCCCGGAATTTTTTCGATCGATGATCCGGCAGCTAGCGTTCAGTGGTGCGGCAATATCACAGGGACCGGCAGTTTCACAAAACAAGGCCCGGGACTCTTGATCCTTTGCGGGACGAACTCCTATACCGGAGCAACTACCATTGCGACGGGATCGTTACAGATCAATACGGCAGGCGCCATCTCGCTGAGCAGCAACATTACTGATAATGGAACCTTGATCTTCAATCAACCGGGCAACAGCACGGTCAATGGCAACATCACGGGGACAGGAAACGTTGTGGTGCAAGGATCTGGAGTCGTCTCTTTTGCAGGGACGAACACCTATACGGGGACAACGACGATCACATCAGGGACCTTGAGCATCAATTCCCCCGGAGGACTGCCAACCGGCTCTAATGTCACCGACAACGGGACTTTGTCCTTTAACCTCCCCGCCTTGCAAACAGCGACCGTTTCAGGAAATATTTCAGGATCGGGCCAGCTCAATGTTCAGGGATCGGGAACAACCATTTTATCGGGAACGAATACGTATACAGGCGCAACGACGATCACCTCGTCGACCGGGATCCTGGAGATCGACAATACGGCGAGCTTGCCTGGCGGCAGCTCTGTGACAAACAGCGGATCGCTGAATTTCAACTTGCCGGCAGGAACTTACTCGATTGCAAATCCCATCAATGGGCCCGGATCTGTGAATGTGATCAGCGGCGCCACGGTTGCCTTTACCAACATCAACACCAATTACAGCGGAGGCATTGGAGCCTTCAACGGTGGGACGGTCCAGCTTCAAAATAGCCAGCCGATGACGGCCAATGGGACGTTGACGCTGAACAATGGAACGCTCCAGGCCGATAATGCTTCGCTTAAATGGGCAGGGCCGGTTCAGTTAACTAGTCCTGCCACGATAGAAAACACTGCTGCCGTGACGATCCAAGGAAGCATGTCGGGAGGCAGCTGGCAGAAATCGGGCCCGGGAGTTTTAACTCTATCGGGAACAAATACTTATACAGGACCTGTTTCGATCAGCGGAGGGACATTGCAAGTAGGAGGAAACCTGAGCCTTCCTGCACCAACCGATGTCGCATTGAGCAATAACAGCCAGCTCACCTTTACGAACATGGGAACGGCGACCTTATCAGGCAATATCACCGGGGCCGGCAATCTGACGATGCAAGGGTTGGGAACGCTCATCCTTTCAGGCACGAATACTTATACGGGAACGACGACGATCGCAATGGGGACTTTACAGATCAACACGATCAACAGCCTGCCGGCGGGAACAAATGTCACCGACAATGGGGTTTTAGTCTTTAATTGTCCCGGGACAACGACTTTCCCCGGACTTATCAGTGGGACCGGATCGGTTCAGATGATCAGCAATGGGATCCTCGCTTTGACCAACACTTCGAACAGCTATTCGGGAGGAACCTTGGTCTCAGGAGGC
>CAZEYJ010000127.1:0-8163 GCA_964516795.1 uncultured bacterium | reverse complement strand
CCTCAAGACAGATCCCGACACCACTAAGAGAGCCCTATGAACGAAGAAAACCAATCTCCTGAAGAAAAGCCCGCAGAGTCTTCTGCCACCTCCAACGAGCAGGAACTCGAAGAGCAGCTCAATGAGTATAAAGACAAATACTTGAGGCTACTCGCTGAATCTGAGAACACCCGCAAGCGGATGCAGAAAGAAAAACTCGAAATGACCCGTTTTGCCGTGGAAAATGTGATCGCCGAGATCCTCGGGCCCATCGACAGCCTCGAGAACGCGCTCAAATTCACCACACAGCTCTCCGATGAGTTGCGCAACTGGGCACAAGGGTTTCAAATGATCCTCAACCAATTCAAAGAGGTGATCGCAAACCACGGAGTCACTCCATTTCACTCAGAAGGGATGCAGTTCGACCCTCACCTGCACTACGCCATCGAAACGGAAGAGACGGAAGAAAAGCCCAATGGGACCATTCTTCAAGAATTTGTGAAAGGCTACAAAAGCGGAGACCGCACCGTCAGGCCCGCCCAAGTTAAAGTCGCCAAAACACCGGAAAAAAAGCCTATTTCTGAAAATTAAAAAAACATCACATGTAAGGAGTTAACATTATGGCACAAAACAATTCAGGCAAAAAAGGCCGGATCATCGGCATCGACTTAGGAACGACCAACTCATGCGTCGCTATTATGGAAGGAGGCGTCCCTAAAGTCATCGCCAACGCAGAAGGAGCAAGAACAACCCCTTCGATCGTTGCCTACAAAGGAGGAGAGCGTCTCGTCGGCATCCCCGCAAAACGGCAAGCCGTTACCAATCCGGAGCGAACGATCTTCTCCGCAAAGCGCTTTATCGGCCGCAAGTTCTCAGAAGTCCAATCAGAGATCAAAACGGTTCCCTATAAAGTCGCACAAAACGCCAATGGCGACGTCGTCTTTGAAGTCGACGGAAAAATGCTTTCTCCTGAAGAAGTGGGCGCCCAAGTCTTGATTAAGATGAAAGAAACGGCAGAAGCCTACCTCGGCGAAAAAGTCACCGAAGCCGTCATCACCGTTCCTGCCTATTTTAACGACTCCCAACGGCAATCGACAAAAGACGCCGGAAAGATCGCAGGGCTCGACGTCAAACGGATCATCCCTGAGCCGACAGCCGCAGCGCTTGCCTACGGCCTCGACAAAGGACACGACAAAAAGATCGCCGTGTTCGACCTCGGCGGAGGAACATTTGATATCTCGATCCTCGAGATCGGCGACGGCGTCTTTGAAGTGCTCTCCACCAACGGCGACACCCACCTCGGAGGAGACGACTTTGACAACGCGATCCTCCACTGGATGCTCGACGAGTTCAAAAAAGAGCATGGGATCGACCTGAGCAAAGACAAAATGGCCCTCCAGCGCCTGCGCGATGCTGCGGAAAAGGCGAAGATTGAGCTCTCTGGGACACAGACCACCGAGATCAATCAACCCTTCATCACCATGGACGCCAGCGGACCTAAACACCTTCAGCTCTCCCTGACACGCGCCAAGCTCGAATCGCTTGTCCACGACCTGATCGAAAGAACGGTCGAACCTTGCGTCAAAGCCTTAAAAGACGCGGGCCTCTCAAAACAGCAGATCGACGAAGTGATCCTCGTCGGCGGAATGACCCGCATGCCTTCTGTCGAAAGAAAAGTCGGCGAGATCTTCGGCCGCGAGCCGCACAAAGGGGTCAACCCTGATGAAGTCGTCGCCGTCGGCGCGGCCATCCAGGGCGGCGTTCTCACAGGAGACGTCAAAGACGTTCTCCTCCTCGACGTCATCCCGCTCACGCTCGGCATTGAAACTCTCGGCGGCGTCTTGACCCCGCTCGTTGAAAGGAACACAACGATCCCGACACAGAAGAAACAGATCTTCTCGACGGCAGCTGACAACCAGCCCGCCGTGACCATCGTCGTTCTCCAAGGAGAGCGCAAGATGGCCAGGGACAACAAGGAGATCGGCCGGTTCGACCTGACCGACATCCCTCCTGCGCCGCGCGGAACCCCGCAGATCGAAGTCGCCTTCGACATCGATGCAGACGGGATCCTCCATGTCTCAGCTAAAGACATGCAATCAGGCAAACAGCAAAAAATCCGCATCGAAGCAAAATCGGGACTCAACGAAGCTGAGATCCAAAAAATGCTTAAGGATGCAGAAGAGCACGCTGAAGAAGACCGCAAGCGCAAAGAGGAGATCGAAACGCGCAACGAAGCAGATGCCCTTTGCTTCCGCGCCCAAAAATCCCTCGACGAGTACAAAGACCGCCTCCCCAAAGACGTGGTCAGCGACGTCCAATCCAAAATCGACGCCGTGAAAAAAGCCCTCGAAGGGAACGTCCCCTCCGAGATCAAGCGGGCCCACGACGAGCTCAGCTCCCACATGCAAAAAATTGGAGAGGCGATGCAGCGCCAAGGCGCTGCCGAACCTCAGCCCGGAGCCTCCGCTTCGAGCCAAGGCGCCTCCTCCAACAAACCTGACATCGAAGAAGCTGAAGTCGAAATCCTCGACGACGAAGACAAAAAATAAGCCTTCCCGTCAAGCGGCTTGTTCGCAAAACCCCACCTTAAACAGGTGGGGGTTTTCTTTTTCCAAACTTTGAATCTTAAAGCACGTTAAAATAGAATAAGCTCTAAGACAGACTCTAAAACCTTGGGACTTGCCCTTGTTAGCAAGCAACAAGGACATGATATGAATGATGAAGAAAAAATTATCGTTCATATCATCATATCATTTATATCGTTATTTCAATACAAGCTAAGAAAACAATGAGATCTAGGTAGCATTTGATAAAGCGACTTACCTTTATATTAGTCCTTTTTATTCTTCTTTTTATTGCGCATCACCTCATGATCTATCTGCATGAATGGACGCATGGAGCCGTCGCTTGGCTATCCGGGTACAAAAGCTCTCCCTTTGACATTCATTACGGAGCCAACTGGTTTACATTATGGGATATTGACGAAGCGGTAGACTATCCAAAAATTTACGCCGATGGAAAAGCCTCTCTTGTCGCATGGATTGCCATTGCACCTACCTTGCTTCAAATGATCCTGTTTCCTATCGGGTTAAAAATATTGGGCCTTTCACAAGTTCAAAAAAAATGGTGGCTGTTTGCTTTTTGCTACTTTTTTACGCTTCTCATTCTAGCTGAGATTTACGCCTACATTCCCATTCGCACATTTTCAGAAGTCGATGACATCTTCAATTTCCGCACCGCCACCGGTCTGTCTCCATGGACTATCGCTATCCCCGGCACCATTTACGTGATCTGGGGAATGTACCAGATCCTCGCTAAACAAGTCCCTGCAGCTTACTCCTCATTAAACATCACAACAAAATCGGGACAATTCACCTTTAAGCTGATCACTCTGGTTATCGTTTTTGGTTATTATGGGGCCATAGGATTGACTAAGCCCGATCAGATATCCCACATACTAAGCCTAGCTTCTATAGCAGCCCTCCTCTTAAGCGTCATCGTCCTGTGCTTCCAGGCGGCCAAAAAAACGGCCCAAAAGAACCGAAAATCGACCGAAACGGGCTTTAACAATAGGCTCTAAGATCAACGCAACCCCGAAATGGCGCTAAGATACTAATAATCAATAACATAAAAAGTTATTTTCCACCCTAATCGCCTCAACATCTCGTTAAAATTTCTTCTTTGCATTCACGCACTTGAGTTTCTTCAAGTTTCCGCCTCCTGCTAACCCTAGTAATATAAAATAATTTACAAGCACACGCGCCAGCTAATTATCATTTTAAATTTGTAATTAAAAAATTTAATATCTCTAAAAAGCAATATTTATCAAAAAAGCAATTAATAATATAAAAAGAAAGTAGAATAAAAAAATGAAATTAATGTAAAATTTAAACAGCTAAAATCATTATAAATTAAATAATTCACATAATTAAAAAAAATACTAACTTTATGAGTTTAACATGGGAAAACCAATTCATTTATTAGCAAATAACACGCCAATAACTAGCGTTTCTTCCGACAAGGGAAAAGAAGAAGACGTCTTCCTCCCGATCAGCCCCGAAAAAGAGCCTTTAGAAGTCGCTCCGATCGACACGCTTCCGGTTGAGATATTAGCCATGATTTTTCAGTTGGCGACGAACAATGGAAAAGATCCGAACACGCTGTGCCGTATGCGAGAGGTGAACAGGCTCTGGCATCAGCTCATCGAAGGAACGGCAGAAGATGAGGACCTGTATCGCTACGGCCTCTTAAGCTCTCTTTGGAACAAATTGAAGGCAGAGATCCAACATCCCTTCCTCAAAGAACGCATTTTCCTGATCGATCGCTCCGTTTCCTGGATCATCGCCTTGCCCGATGGCGATTCATGTGATGAGGAGTCTGTCTTATTTTTAGACTCTACCCATTTCTCCCACTTTCAGGACCTGAGCCGAGAACTTACAGGCGCCCCTCGTCTGCTGGGATTCAGTGCTGCCCCTTATGAAGACATGCAAAGAGATCTTGACACATCTCTTGAGCAGATATGGCCACTCATTCAGGCTAAAATCAAGTTTGCGAGGGCACCTATTCCAGATAATGCTCAAGCCATCCGCGAGTGGCTTAATAATCCTGCCAATGCAGAAAAAATCGCGTGCATTACTTGGCTAGATCTAACTTACCGGAATTTGAAGGTTCTTCCGCCTGAAATTGGCCATTTTTCTCAATTGAAAACCCTTAATCTGGACTTCAATCAGCTTTCATCCCTTCCCCTGGCGCTTAATAACCTCTCTATATTAAAAACTCTCACTCTTAGGAACAACTCATTCTCATTTTTTCCCCAAGTGATTTACAGCCTCTCCCAACTGACCATTCTTTCTCTACATGATAACCAACTCTCATCCCTTCCACAAGCAATCGGCAATCTCTCTCAACTTCAGCATTTGAATCTCAGCAAGAACAACCTGTCCTCTTTTCCTCCAACATTTACCAATCTCACTCAACTAGAAACATTTTTGATTAATAACAACCAATTCTCATCTCTACCATCGTTCATCGGCAATTTCACTCAGCTGACAGTTCTTGGCCTCAACTCCAACTCCCTCTCGTCTCTACCATCGACAATCGGCAATCTCTCTCAGCTGACAGTTCTTGGCCTCGACTTCAACTCCCTCTCGTCTCTACCATCAACAATCGGCAATCTCATCCAATTGCAAGAGCTTGACCTTAGATCCAACCAACTCTCATCTCTACCTGCAACAATCGCCAATCTGACTCAACTGCAGAAACTTGACCTTCAGCACAACCTGCTGTCAAGTCTTCCTCCAATACAAGGACATCCTTCTCTATTCACAATTCTTGCCAACCCTCTGTTATGCATACTAAAAAAGGGCTTTCTGCCGATAGCGTCCCAATCCCCAACTGTTGGGGAATTGCAGGCAAAATCCTCAGCTTACTTAAACTACGTATGTCGAACTCCTCTTGCCTCATTATGCCAAGAAATCCTGCGCGCAAGCCCAGACGATGTTCTGCGCAACGCGTTTGAAAAGCTCTCAGATGAAGGGCAACAACGGATCCGCCAACATGGGTCGACCATCCCTTCTTCATCAAGTTCCTCCTCTGAAAAAGAAGAGAACCTCTTTGCTGATCGGAGCAATTTCGCCAAAGCGGTCATCGCCTCGATGCAAAAGCAATGGGAAGGGCTTTCCCCAAAAGAGGTCAACCTCGTCTATGCCCAATTCGCCATCTTAGCCGGAGAACTGATGGAAAACCTCAAAGAAGAACTAGAAGAATTCGGATCCCCTCCTCTCTCTGACCAAGAATTATTGGAAGCCCGGCAAAAACTTCAGACGATGTGGGGCCAAGATCGCGCAGATGAGAACATCATGCGCCTAATCGATGCGATGGAACTGGTCACTCAAAAATAAAAACAATTAATTTAAGGAATTTATATGAGCCATATCATCCCTAGTTTAAGAACTCAGTCCCCGATGGACGTTCCCCCTTCTTCCGACAAGGGAAAGGAAGAAGACGTTTCCATCTCGGTCAGCCTCGAACAAGAGCCCCTAGAAGTCGCTCTGATCGACACACTTCCAATTGAGATATTGGCTGTGATTTTTCGGTTAGCGACGAACAATGGAAAAGATCAGAACACGCTGTGCCGTATGCGAGAAGTGAGCAGGTTCTGGCACCAGCTCATCGAAGGATCGGCAGAGGATGAGGACCTTTTTCGCTACGGTCTCTTAAGCTCTCTTTGGAACAAATTCAAGGGGGAGATCCAATATCCCCTCCTCAAAGAACGCATTTCCCTGATCGACCGCTCCGTTTCCCGGATCATCACACTTCCCGATGACGATTCGTGTGATGAGGAATCCGTCCTATTTTTAGACTCCACCCATTTCTCCCACTTTCAAGACTTAAGCCGGGAACTTACAGGCACCCCTCGCTTGCTCGGATTCGAAGCTGCTCCTTATGAAGAAATGCAAAGAACCCTTGACACATCTCTTGAGCAGATATGGCCGCGCATCCGGTATCAAATCGATTTTGCGGGAGCACCTAAGGAAGCACAACCTATCCGCAGGTGGCTCAATGATCCTGCCAATGCTGAAAAAATCGCCCGCGTTACTAACCTAAATCTAGCTTACATGTCTTTAAAAGTTCTTCCTCCTGAAATCGGTAAACTCTCTCAGCTCAAATATTTTATCCTTGCTCACAAACAACTCAGAAACCTTCCCGAATGGATCGGCAACTTCTCTCAACTAATAAATCTTTCCGTTAATCAAAGCGAGCTCACAAGCCTTCCCGAATCGATCGGAAACCTCTCTCGGCTAACAAACCTCAACTTAGGTGGGAACCACCTCACAAGCCTTCCTGAATCGATCGGCAACCTCTCTCAGTTAACAGAGCTTCTCCTTATGAACAACCAGCTCGCGAGCCTTCCCGAATCGATTGGCAACCTCTCTCGGTTAACAAGGCTTGACCTTTTTAAGAACCGGATTGCAAGTCTTCCTGAAACGATCGGCAACCTCTTTCGGTTAACAAGTCTTGACCTTATGTACAACCGGCTCACAGCTCTTCCCGAATCGATTGGCAACCTCTCTCAGTTAACAGAGCTTCCCCTTTCAGACAACCTGCTCCTATTCATGTTGGCTAAAGATTTTCAAGCACTTCGTTTTACTCAATATTTACCTTATCAAGTTATTGCTAATAAATACTTAGCTTGCTCTAGCTACGTATGCCAACTACCGCTAGCTTCCTTGTGTCAAGAGATCCACCGCGGCAAGGAAGATGTGGTGCTCCGCACCGCATTCGCAAACCTCTCTGATGAGCTGCAGCAAGAGATCCGCCAAGCCTGGTCAGCGATCCATTCCTCATCAGGTTCCTCTTCTGAAGCAGCCCCGGACCTATTTGCTGACAGAGCAAGTTTGACCAAAGCGATTATCACCGTCTTGCAAAACAGATGGAATGCCCTCACTGCAGATCAACGCCGTCAGACCTACGCACAAGTGGCGATCTTAGCCGGGCAACCTCAAGCAGATGCGAATTGGGGCGAAGCTCATGCAGAAGACAACATCATCCGCCTGATCGATGCGATGGAACTGGTCACTCAACAATAAAAAACATTAATTTTAGGAGTTTAAGATGAGCCATATTACCCCAAGTTTCAGCACCCGGTCCCCGATGGGCGTTCCCCCTTCTTCCGACAAGGGAAAAGAAGAAGAAGTCTTCCTCCCGATCAGCCCCGAAAAAGAGCCTTTAGAAGTCGCTCTGATCGACACACTTCCAATTGAGATATTGGCTGTGATTTTTCGGTTGGCGACGAACAATGGAAAAGATCCGCACACGCTGTGCCGTATGCGAGAGGTGAACAAACTCTGGCACCAGCTCATCGAAGGATCGGCAGAAGATAAGGATCTGTATCGCTACGGTCTCTTAAACTCTCTTTGGAACAAATTGAAGGAAGAAATTAAACATCCTTTACTAAAAGAACGCATTTCTCTGATCGACCGCTCCGTTTCCTGGATCATCACCTTGCCCGATGACGATTCATGTGATGAGGAGTCTGTCTTATTTTTAGACTCTACCCATTTCTCCCACTTTCAAGACCTGAGCCGGGAACTTACAGGAGCCCCTCGCCTACTGGGATTCGAAGCGGCAGCTTACGAAGCGGCGCAAAGAGATCTTGACACATCTCTTGAGCAGATATGGCCA
>CAZEYJ010000126.1:0-8280 GCA_964516795.1 uncultured bacterium | reverse complement strand
CTATAGTTTATAGTTTTTTCTATGCAGCATGACGCAGAATTGCACTGATCATTGGGATGGTCAAGCCGATTTCTGGAAGCATCTCCGGGTGTTCTAGTAAGCAGCCCCGGAGTAATCCGACTAGGGCCCTGCACGTATTGCGCTTCGGCTCTTTCCTCCACTTAGGCCGTACTCCAAAATCCGAATGAGGTTGATCTTTGTAAGCGATCACGTTTGCTATTAAAAGTGCGCTATAGACTGCCACATGAAAACCAGGTTGTTTCCTCACCGATTCTTCATTCCATACTTGAGCTTGCCCAACGCCTAAAATCGATTTTTCATCCCTGTGGTTGTATTCGATTTGCCATCTATCAAGATAGGCCTGGATTAATATCTCCACCGGAACTTGTATGCTTGTCGCTAGTAAATAGGCTGGATTTCGATAATGCCTTTTTCCTCCTCTCACATAAGGTAAAGGCGCTAAAACTATCAGTCGCAGCGGCACTCTTTTCGTCCCATTTTCCCATAATACATTCGAAGTTTCTTTATATCGGATTTCTCTCCACTGTCCTCCATAGAAAAACGTCCTTTTTAACCAAGGAATATTCTCATCTTGTCGGATCTCTTCAGGAGTAAATTTTGTATCATCATAGACCTTTCGTGCATTTGTCGAAGGTCGGCACAACTTTGCATCTTTACGACAACGAGCCAACATGACGATCCTAGGATCGCTGATAGCCATACAAGTTTTATTGCAGAAGGATCCATCGCATGACATGATCATGGTTTTACTTGCCAGTCCTTGGATATCCATCGCTTTTCTTAATAGTTTTACTTCCTCTACAAAAATTGTTGAGAGATTATGTTTCTTCGAGAGTATTTTGTAATTTTCCCACTCAGCCGGCATGGCTTTTTTTCCTGGCTTTTTGACTGAAGGAGCGGCAATAAATCGAACGGGGATCGAGCGACTGGGAGTTTTTTCGGAGGTTGTATAAAGAGGAAGCAAGATAG
The DNA here is from genome assembly GCA_964516795.1 of uncultured bacterium. Classification (GTDB taxonomy): domain Bacteria; phylum Chlamydiota; class Chlamydiia; order Chlamydiales; family Rhabdochlamydiaceae; genus Acherontichlamydia. The sequence continues at coordinate 7,290 of CAZEYJ010000126.1, read as the reverse complement.
AGACCTGAAGATATCTTAAAGCCCAAATAAGATTAGTTTGGAACTTCGGTCCTAAAGGATCTACCTGCCATCCAGCATAAGGGATTTTCTTTCCTGTTTTATGAACTTTCGTGTCATCTGCAGCGCAACAAACATACTCACCTTCAATATGTTGAGCCATTAGGCCAATGATTGGATCAAAAAGATCCTCGACATTCCATTTGTAATCGGAGTAGAATTTGTAGTCTGTTATTGGCAATTTGTTGGAACGCCCGAGAAAAATAGCCATGCTGGCAATTGTTTTCCGCCCGCTTGCACATAGACAGGCAAAGGCTAGTTCTTTAGCGCGCGTAAAGGCAGCAGTTTTACAAAATGCAGGTCGCCACATAGACAAGATCATTAATAGAGCATTGAGCAGGTTCATAGTTCCTTCTATTCTTTGTGAAAGTTTGAACAGAATACTATGAACCTAGCTCGTTTCATTTGAAAGATTTTTTTGCATCAGCCGAGAAAACTATAAACTATAGTGCTCAACTAGAGGTTGAGCTGAAAGAAGAAAAAGGGCGCTCCGCAGAATCGGAAGCCAACTTCAAGGCCTACAGAGAAACAACGGAGAAGCTATTGAAGGAATTGAATGCTGCTAATGCCCAGTTGCGCAAGGATATGTTGGCAGCAGTAGCTGCACTCCAGGGTAAAGTTGGTGCAGTTGAAGGCCGAGTTGGTAAGGTAGAGGCTCGATTTAATGGACATGTGCATACGGTGCCCTATCGCGTGCCTATGTGTTCAGCCAATTATGGAACCAACTATACTAGCACCGGTGGTCCGAGTACCTAAGCTACATGAGGAGCGGTTTGCGCTGCTCTCCTTCGCGGACGCCGAGGTTGCCATAGCGGTGGTAGTCGATGCTGAAGGCGATCTCGCGCAGGTAATGGAGGAGCTCAAACCGGCCGCTTGCCAGCACGGGAGCGTAGCCTAAGTAGCAGCCTGAGGCAGCGGAAGCCATTTTAAGGGCTTCGCTTGGAGGAGAGATGAGGCGGACGCGCTTCATCTCTCCTTTTTTGACCCGCTCGTTGAACTGCTCTTCCGATTCTTCGATGCAGCGGAGGGTGTGGCCGAGATGGCGCACGTTGTTTTTCAGATCGAGGTGGATATGCTTTTTGCTCCAGCTCACATCCATTTTGGCCCGGCAGCTTAACGCCGCGGCGAACACTCTGAGGATATCGAGGGCGGTATCCTTGTCTTGGATCCGGAAGCAGATCTTTTTGTGAGGACGGTAGCGCAAGAGGTTGTCTTGGCCGATGATCTTGCTGGGATCGTGGTCCTGCTCAAACCGTTTTGCCCAGAAAGCGTAGTTGGCGATGCTCGCATACCAGAGGCCGAGCTCTTCTGCCGAGAGGTTGATGTTTTGGAGAATGGCAGTCAGTTTGTTCACCTCTTCAGAGACGGGATGTTTGTCTTGGGGCAGGCTCACTTGGGTTGGGACCATGAACTGGGCGACATAGTTCGGGCCTCCTGCTTTAGAGCCGTGGCCGAAGCTGCTTCCCTTCGTTCCGCCGAAGGGCTGGCGTCGGACGATCGCGCCGGTAATGCTTCGGTTGATGTAGCAATTGCCCGCTTCAATGTGCTCCATCCAAACGGCAATTTCTCTTTCGTCTAAGCTTTGCAGGCCTGATGTCAGTCCGTAAGGGGTTCCATTGGCAAGGGTGATGGCGTGTTTTAGATTTTTAGCGCGCATGACGCCAAGAACGGGGCCGAAGAGTTCTGTCTGGTGCATGAAGCTGTTCTCTTTGACTCCATATTTGACGCCGGGGGACCAGAGGTTAGGATTGGTTGGGTCTTGGCGCGGGACAACGAGCCATTCTTCTCCCGGTTCCAAGGTGGTCAGCCCTTTGCGCAAAGCTTCTGCAGGCTCTCGGATGACGGGGGTCACTTTATTGGACAGCTCCCAGCACGTGCCGACGCTGAGACTTTCGACGGCGTCTTTGAGCTGCTTTTTAAAGTGGGGATCGTCGTAGAGCTCAGCCTCTAAGATCGCCAGGCTGCAAGCGCTGCATTTTTGTCCGTTGTGGCCGAAGGCTGATTGGACGATATCTTTGATCGCTAAATCTCTGTCGGCAAGAGAGGTGGCGATGATCGCATTTTTTCCGCCGGTCTCTGCAGCGAGATCGAGGCCGGGGCGCAGGCGCATGAAGAGGTGCGCTGTCGAGGTAGCCCCTGTCAGGATGATGCAATTGATCCTCTGATCGGCGATCAGCTTGCTGCCGATCGGCTCATCGACGCAGTTGATGAATTGGAGGACTTCTTTGGGCACGCCCGCTTCCCAGAACAGCTTGACTAGGGTCCATCCGCTGAGCACCGCTTCAGGGGCCGGTTTGAAGAGGACGCAATTGCCGGCAGCAAGCGCTGCCAAAATCCCTCCTGCGGGGATGGAAATAGGGAAGTTCCAAGGTGGAGTGACGAGGACAGTCCCTTTAGGGCTCCACTGGATGTCTTTACAGGAATCCATTTTTTTGATGCTGCGCAAGTAGTACTCGGCAAAGTCGATCGCTTCAGAGACTTCAGGGTCGCCTTCAAGGATCGTTTTTCCGCCGTCTGCCATCATGACGCCGATGAGATCGTCCCGCTTTTCCCGCATCTTTTGAGCGATTTGGGAAAGGAGCTGGCAGCGCTGCTCGACTGTCTTGGAGGCCCACATCCCTTCATGCGATTTAGCGCACTGGATCGCTTCATCGATCTGTTCCCACGTTGCCATTGAATAACGGTAGAGGGTCTGATGGGGTGTGGCAGGATCGCATCCGCTCCCTTGCGGGGCTTGCTCGCGGACCTCTTTGCCGGCGATCACTAAGGGGATCGGCTCAGGGCGGGCAGCTTTCCACTTGGCAGCAAGCTGCTGGGCCCATATTCTGTTTTTAGACAGGGAGAAATCGGTGTCTGCCTCATTCTCAAATGGCGCGGCAATGGAGAGTTGGTGCGGGGCGGCGAGCCGGTTATAGGTCCTACGCGGTTTCATATAGACCGTGTTCATTTCGTTGCAGGCGCGGGAAAAGAGGAGGACTTGCTCTTCCCATTCGGGCGTTCCGGGTTTTAGGCCGAAGGTATGGCGCAAGAAATTGTCCGGCCCCGTATTTTCATCCAAGCGGCGGATAAGATAGGCGATCGCGCTTTGAAAATCTTCTTTGGTTGCGACGGGACAATAGAGGAGGATGTCTTTGGTCAACTTCTGTACGACGCGGCGGATATGGTCGGCCATTCCTTCGAGCATTTCAAAAGAGATCTCCGTCTCGACCTTGTTTTCAGCGCGCAGGAGCATCGCATAGGCAATGTCAAAAAGGTTATGGCTGGCAATCCCTAAGTGGACCGCTTTGGCGTGGGGAGGGAGGCATCCGTAGGTGACCATCCGTTTGTAGTTGGCGTCGACATCTGATTTTTTCGTGTAGGGGGCTTGCTGCCAGTCGCGCAGGCTTGCTTCAAATTGCTCCATGGCCAAATTGGCCCCTTTGACAATGCGGATCTTGATCGGCGCTCCCCCTTGCTTCATCCGCTCCATAGCCCATTCTGTCAGTTCTTTTTGGATCTCGTGGGCATCGGGCAGATAAGCCTGGAGAACGATCCCTGCTGAAAAGTTAAGGAATTCAGGTTCGCCCAATACCTTTTTGAAGAGATCTTTAGTGAGATGGAGGTCACGGTATTCTTCCATGTCCAAATTGACAAATTTGGGGACCATTGTCCCATCGGCGCGTTTAAACTGATGGTTTTTGGCAACGCGGTAGAGTTCGCGCAGCCGGCCCGATAACATGTCTAGCGTTTTATCCCATCCTAAGAGATGGATTTGGCTGTAGATCGTTGAGATCTTGACCGAGATATACTCAAACTCCTCTTTTGCGAGATCGTCGAGATAGACCTGCAGGCGGCGTTTGGCCTCTTCTTCACCGAGGATCGCTTCTCCAAGATGGTTGATGTTTAAACGGACCCCCTGTTGGCGGCGCAGCTGCATATGTTTGGCAAGGGCTGCAGGCTCTCCGGGGAGGATCACTTTTGCTGTGGCCCTTCGGAGCATAAAGGTCGCAGCTGGGACAAAAAGGAAAGAGAAGGTGCGCCCGAAGAGTTGGAAGGCCCCGAGCTGGAACCGCTTCATGACACTTAAATAGCGGGGAATTCCGAACTGGTTGAGCAAATAGACCAATTGGTCGGCGACCCGTGCGCTCCTAAAACTTCGGAAACATTGGTCGGTCATGCAGGTCGTGAATGCTTTTCCTTTGGGGTCGCGCATCATCCGGGCGAGTTCAGCTTGGACCCGTTTTTCTTGGAACGTCATCGTCCGGTTGGCCTCGCGCAGCATGCTGGCTGCCAGCTCGACGGCTGCATTTTCCCTTTGTTGCAGGGTCAATGTTTTCCCTTTGACAGACTCAAGCTGATCATAGGCGCTTTGCATCGCTGCCGATCCAAATTCTCTCTGGGCCATAGTTGACGACTCCTTCTTTTGTTTTTCTAGATAACATAAGGGGGATGATTAGACAAATTTTTTCTTTAATTTTCTTTTAGTTTATAAAAAGGTTATTGTTATCTTTATTAAACAGGTCGGTTTTGATGCGCAAAGTGTTCATTTTTTTGCTGGCGTTGTCTTCTGTGATGCAGGGATTTGCTGACGCGCCGAAAGTAGAATTAGGGGTGGACCTCTTTTTTCGAGAAGGGATCGTTAACGAGCTCAAAGGAAAACGGGTGGGCCTTGTCACCAACCAGACAGGAGTCGACAGCCAGCTTCGCTCGACGGTCGATTTGTTCCTTGAGCATCGGGAGGATGTCAAGCTCGTCGCCCTGTTTGCTCCTGAACATGGGATCCATGGCAAAGGTTATGCTTGGGAATCGGTCGAAGACAAAAAAAGCTTGCCCGGCATTCCCGTTTATAATCTGCATGGGAGCAATCGTCGTCCCACCGATCAGATGCTCGAGAAGATCGATGTCCTCATCTACGACATCCAGGACATCGGATGCCGCTCCTATACTTACACGACTACTCTCTTTTATGTGATGGAAGAGGCGGCCAAGCGTCATATTCCGGTGATCGTCCTCGACCGGCCAAATCCGATCAACGGGATGATCGTCGATGGTCCGATGCTTGAAGAAAAATGGCGTTCCTTCATCGGTTATGCCAATGTCCCCTATTGCCATGGGATGACGATCGGCGAGCTAGCCCGCTTCTTCAATGAACACTATCAGGTCGGATGCCAGCTGAAGGTCGTTTTGATGAAGGGGTGGAAGAGGCATATGAGCTATAAAGACACGGGACTCCACTGGGTGCCGACAAGTCCTCAGATCCCAGAGGCAGACTCTCCTGTTTTCTACGCGACGACGGGGATCTTAGGCGAGCTAAGTCTGGTGAACATCGGAGTCGGCTACACTCTTCCTTTCAAAGTTGTTGGAGCTCCTTGGATCAATGGCCAGCAGCTCGCCGATCGCCTCAATGCCCAGCGTCTTCCCGGCGTCGTCTTCCTCCCTTTTCATTATCGTCCCTTCTATGGTCTCTACAAGGGGAAGGATTGCCAGGGAGTGATGATCATGGTCGCCAATGAGCAGACCTACCGTCCCGTTGCCGTCCAGTACATGATCCTCGGCCTTCTGAAAAACCTCTATCCCAAAGAGGTCAACGCCCGCCTTTCTTCCTTAGAACCGGCAAAGAAAAGCCTCTTCTGCAAGGCCAACGGCAATGAGGAGATGCTGACGATCCTCAAGCGGGAGCAGTACACCGCGTGGAAGCTGATCCTCTACCAAAAAGAGGAGAGAGAGCGCTTTGTCAACGAGCGAAAAAAGTACCTTTTCTACTGAAGAATCGATTGAATCATTAGAAACCAAGTCCGTGGACAGTCTCTAAAAGCAGGCAAAACTAAAAACATAAAAATATTGACTTACAAGGCTTCTGCGTGGGAAACTTCCTAGAATTTAATGAGTATTCTCTATGAAAACCATCTCCTCTGCAGATTCCGAAATCATTCCATCGATTCCTGTTGGCTATAAGGAGTTTCTAGAAGAAATTAGGACGAGAATTCGCGAGGCTCAAATTAGAGCCAGCCTCTCCGTAAATAAAGAGCTCGTCCTACTGTATTGGTCAATAGGCAAATCGATTCTCGACAAACAAGCGCTCCAGGGGTGGGGTTCAAAGATTATTGATCGTATGGCCCAAGATTTGACTGCTTCATTTCCTGGGGTTTCTGGATTTTCAATAAGAAACTTGAAATACATGAGAAAGTTAGCCGAAGTTTACCCCGATTCCCAATTTGTGCAAGCAGTGCTTGCACAATTGCCTTGGTGGCATAACCTACTCATTCTAGAGAAGTTAAAAGACTCTGAATCGAGAGCCTGGTACGCTCGTGAAGTTTTAAAAAATGGTTGGAGTGGAAGAGCCTTAGAAGAGGCGATCCGATCAAATCTATATGGGAGGAAAGGGAGGGCGATTACCAATTTCCAAGAAAGACTCCCTGCGCCACAGGCCCAATTAGTGAATGACATTCTAAAAAGTCCTTACAATTTTGGATTCCTAACCATGGAAGATGATTATGTGGAACAAGAGTTGGAGAGAGGACTAGTCGCCAACCTGGAGCAGTTACTTCTCGAACTTGGACAGGGTTTCGCTTTCATTGGGAGGCAATATCACATAGAAATCGCTGGAGATGACTACTATTTGGACATGCTCTTTTATCACATCAAATTACGATGCTTTTGCGTCGTCGAACTCAAGACAACCGACTTTAAGCCTGAATATGCAGGGAAACTCAATTTCTACCTCGCCGCGGTAGACAGACAGTTGAAGCACCCCTCTGATAACCCGTCGATTGGGATGATTATTTGCCGCACCAAAAATGACCTGAAAGTCGAATACTCTTTAGAGCGCAGCACAATGCCCATGGGCGTGTCTGAATATGCGGTAAATATCATGGATGCTTTGCCAAAAGAACTTCAGGGCACCCTACCAACGGCTGCCGAAATTGAAGCCAAATTGACCCAACATAAACCCGAAGATGTTTTAGATCGAGCTGAGACATAAGCAGAGAATCCGCATCGCCCATTTACCATTCCTGGCTGATCACATGGACGGTCGCTACTTACCATTGCATATTTATAGAATCCCTTATGCTTTCATTTATCTCCAACACGGAAATGGACAAGCCAAATAATTTATCATGCAATCTCCCTGTATAACATGTGGACTTTTTCAGACATAAACGAAGAGGCGCCTAAGTAAAGAAATAGTGTTGTACAATTTTGCCTTTTCCCCTACAGCGAGAAGATCTCCACTGAAGAATCGATTGAATCATT
>CAZEYJ010000125.1:0-3538 GCA_964516795.1 uncultured bacterium | reverse complement strand
GCAATCGGCACTCCCAAGGCATTATAGACAAACGCAAACCAGAGGTTTTGTTTGATATTGCGCAGTGTGCTCTGACTTAGCCTTCTCGCCCCGGCAATCCCCCTTAAATCTCCTTTGACAAGCGTGATCCCAGCGCTTTCTATGGCAATATCACTCCCCGTCCCCATGGCAATGCCGACATCTGCCGCCGCAAGTGCAGGAGCATCGTTGATCCCATCTCCTGCCATGGCGACGATGCGCCCTTCAGCTTGGAGCTTTTGCACGACTTTATTTTTCTCTTCCGGCAAAACCTCTGCTTGGACCTGATCGATTCCTAAAGTTTGCCCTACTGCTGCCGCAGTCGCAGGATTATCCCCTGTTGCCATGACAAGGCGGATCCCATCTTCATGAAGCATCTCGATCGCTTCACGAGTCGATCTTTTGATCGTGTCCGCTACGGCAAGCAGTCCGATCACCCTGCCGTTGGATGCTAAATAAAAGACCGTTTGGGCCTCTTTGCTCAGCACCTCGGCTTTTTCTCGAGCAGAAGAACAATCGATCCCCAAATCGAGTAACAGCTTCTGGTTTCCTATTGCAGAGGGGATATTTTGCACATTCCCAACGACGCCTTTGCCTCGGATGCTTTGAAAATTTGCCACAGGAACAAGGGACAGGCTCCTTTCTTTTGCCGCTTTGACAATCGGCTGGGCCAAAGGATGCTCGCTGGCAATTTCCAAGCTCGCCGCAATTTGCAGGATCTCATCTTCATTTTTTTCAGATACGCTGATGAGTTGAGTAAGAGTCGGTTTTCCTTCCGTCAGCGTGCCTGTCTTATCGACAACGAGCGTATCGACCTTGGCCATCAGCTCTAAAGATGCGGCATCTTTGATCAGCAGACCGGAAAGGGCCCCTCTTCCCACTCCCACCATGATTGACATCGGTGTGGCAAGCCCTAAGGCGCACGGGCAGGCAATGATTAAAACGGCAACAGCATTGACAAACCCTAAGCTCAAGCTTGGCTGAGGAACAACGAAACCCCAGATCAAAAAAGTGAGCACAGCAACCATCACCACAGCAGGCACAAAATAGGAGGCGACGACATCAGCTAACTTCTGGATCGGCGCGCGGCTCCTTTGCGCCTCGCTGACCATATGGACAATGCGCGCGAGCAACGTCTCACTGCCTACTCGCTCTGCTTTCATCAGAAAAGAGCCGCTGCCGTTGAGGGTCGCGCCTGTCACCTGATCGTTGATCGCTTTCATGACGGGAAAAGGCTCCCCTGAGATCATCGATTCATCCACCGAGCTGCTTCCTTCGAGCACAATCCCGTCGGTAGGGACTTTTTCTCCCGGCCTCACCCGCAACACATCCCCTTGCTTCACCTCTTCCAAAGGAATATCTTTCTCAGAGCCATCCCAGAGGACCAACCTTGCCATTGCCGGCGCAAGACCTAGCAGCTTCTTGATCGCCTCGCTTGTTTTCATCCGGGCCCTGAGCTCAAGGACCTGCCCTAAAAGGACAAGAACGGTGATCACGCCGGCCGCTTCGAAATACAGATCGATTTGGTCACCATGATGGCGAAAAGCCGCAGGAAATAAAGAAGGCCAAAAGAGAGCCGCAACGCTATACACATATGCAGCGCCAACTCCAAGGCTGATCAACGTAAACATATTCAGATGCCTGCTCACAATAGAGCGGGCCCCCCTCTCAAAGAAAGGCCATCCGCCCCAGAGGACAACAGGTGTCGCCAAAGCAAACTGGGCCCAAGGGCCGTAATGACCAAGCAGCAGAGGAAAATTCACAAGAACAAGGATGGGAAGCGTCAACACGAGCCCAATCCACAAGCGAAGGTTCATCTGTTTCAGCTCATGATCTTCTTCTCCTGCCCCTTCTTTGGGCTCTAAGGCCATTCCGCAAAGAGGACATGACCCAGGCCCCTTCTGAACAATTTGCGGGTGCATTGGGCAGGTATAGTCTTTCATCATGAAGTTGATCCGCGTTTATCTAGGAGTTCTATTCTGAAAAAAATCATATACGAGAGAGGAGTCTCTCCATATTCCCTCTTGATCGAATGGGGAACAAAAGAAGCGCTTCCAACAGCGCCGATCCCCCACAGTGTATAAGGGATCAAGGGAAACTCGAAAATGTAGCCCAGATCTATTTTTCCCACATCAAAGACCTTGTCTGCATTAGGGCTAGGAGGAATAAACAGATCATCTTTGGCAACATATTCAGCCCGTCCAAAAATAACATGCCTGTTCTTCATTTCAATGGCAGACTCCAAAAGACAGCCATTGAGGCTATGGCCCGGCGTATTCTGATTGAATCCCCAGGCAGCAGTAGTCTGCCAATTGTTCCTCTTCCAGGCTTTATTGTAACTGATCGATGCCGTTGTCCGATGGATATTGACGTTGGGCTCTAAGGCCTCAGGGCTTTTGATGAACCCATAACTCACTTGCGCTGCAATGTCCTTGGTCGGGTTCACTGAAATACGCGCCGAATAGGAATCAAATCGAGGCTGGTCAAAATTCCAACGGTGCTGGTCGGGCTCCCTTCCCGTAAAAATAGAGGCATCGATCTTGAGCCAATCATGAACATAGCCCAGTGTTCCAACACCAAAAACAATATGCGTCGAATCCATCCAATGATGGGTAATCGGAGCTTCAGGATTAAAAAATGCAGAGAATCGATGGATGTAAGCAGGAGGCCCAAGGGCCGGTTCTCCCGGATAGCCGAGATACGCAAACAGGGAATTGTTCTCAGAAAAGCGGACCGTATAAACAGCTGCTAGCTCCATTAAGAAATCGTGGGGATGCTGGCGGTTGACAAGAGGGGTAGTCCCATTGCAGGTTTCCCCTGTCTGAAGAAGAAGTGGATATCCGTGGCAGCCAATGGTAGCCGGCTCCAAGCTGATCATGTTCCTTAAAGCAAAAGTCCCTCTCCCGAAATCTTTTTGCGCTGTGAACATGAACATATTTTCACTGAAAAACTTATCCCCTCCTAAAGGCCCTCCTTGCTCGTCGTAGATCGTCATGAGGAATCCATGGACCATTAAAAGCCAATCATCAGGCGTTCGATGAATGCCCGACATTCGAGTAGAAGCCGGCATCCAGCTCGTGCCGGTTGCATCCCTCTCCATTGGATAAGAGCCATACATGCCGTGCATCATGGGCATGGTCATTGCTTCATGGACATGTTCTTCCTGGGCATGGGCGCTTCCCATGCTTAAGCACCAGAAGAAAAAAGTGAAAAAGAAAAAAGCCGACATATTCGGGATATTAGCGAAACTCAAATGTTTCTATCCACAAATACTAAATTTATTCTTTTCTAAAAATCCTCTTGCACCATCTGCGGATTATACCGAAACAATCTGAAGAATTTTTGTTATACCGAACGTGTCTCAAAAATTGGATTTTCGGCTGCGCCAAAGCCTCGGGGTTGAAATTTTTCAGAGGAGGGCTGTATTAATGCAATACAGCCCTCCTCTGAAAAATTTTAACCGCGAGAGCTTTCGCGTTGCCCAAAACCAATTTTTGAAACACGTTCGGTATAAGGACCA
>CAZEYJ010000124.1:0-2958 GCA_964516795.1 uncultured bacterium | reverse complement strand
GGTCATCGTCGACCCGAGCCACGGCACAGGGATCAGGAAAATGGTGGCGCCGATGGCCCGTGCTGGCGTTGCGGCAGGGTCCGACGGGATCATGGTGGAGATCCACCCCAACCCCGACAAAGCCCTCACCGATGAAGAGCAGACGCTGAGCCTGGAGCAGTTCCAAGCGATGATGGACGACCTCAAACGGATCGCCCCCATCGTTGGCCGCCAAATTGGCACATCCTGAAAAAGTCATGGCACCGCTGCGCTCGCCATGACTTCTATAGGAAGTTGTATTCTAGGCTATTAGAAACTGTCTGCGAATTTGAGGTTTGTCGACAGTTTCTTATTGATCCTCTTTTAGCAGTTTCATGGATCTCTGATCAAAATTTTTTAAGTCTTTTTCTTCATATAAACAAAGAGTTATCTCTTTTTTATAATCTGCGCTAGATAAGTGACAATGTTGTAGTTTCGGGTTGTCTAATAATTGATTCAGATAACCCCGTAACTGTATGGCCTCTTCTTTAGTCAAAAAGAGGCTAACACTATCTAGTTTTTTGTCAGATTCGTCATCTAAAATTCTCAAAATTTTTACCTCTTATAAGCTAAGTCTCTATTCATCATTTAGAATGAGTTTTCTTGAACGTTCATCAAAAGTTGATAGATTGTCTTCATTATATACACAGACGGTAATTTCTCTTTTAAAGTCACTTTCTCTGTCGGGAACATGTTCATGATGATGGTTTTTGTTATTATTTAAGAGTAATTCGATAGAATCTTTCAATTCCTGCGCTTCATCAGGAGTTAAGTAGAGGATGACTTTATTTACCTTCTTATCTGTGTCTATGTTATAGATTCTCATGGTTTTAACCTAATTGTGAGGTAGATCTGACGGATAAATTTGTCCGGATTTTATCCATTTGCCATTAACTTTAAATTCTATGTGAGCATGAGGATTGTTATGAGGCATGGTATTATTAAAATCAAATCTAACGCACCTTAACCCATCTTTAGAAAGAAAAACAGGATCTCCTGCTTCATTTTTAATAAATTTAGCACCTTCTCCTAACCATTCTGCGATTCTCTTTTCCAATTGGATAACTTCTGCAATTTTTTCTCCACTCCCTAGGCTAGCGGCTGATTCAAGAAGAAATGTCTGTTCGGCTGTTTTGAGTCCTCTATAGATTGTATTGAGTTCCTGAGATCCTTTTAGCCCTTTTGAAACAGCTTTTGCTAAGGTGCCTGGGATAAGGATATCGGCGCCATATTTCCCAAAAGCATATCCTGTTAATTCGCCTCTTTTATCAGAAGGGATGGTATCCCATTCTTTAACCAATAGATGAATTTCCGGTGCTAAAATTTCGCTTAGGGACTCCCACTGCTCAGATTGAGCAAGATCACTTAGAAGCTTGAAAGCATCCCACATTTGACTACCAGTATGGATAGGATGAGCGACTATATCGGACAAGAATACAAGAATTCCACGACCTGACTCATACATGCCTTTAGGAAGCCCTTTGACGAACCCTAAACTAAAGTCTGGGACGGATAAAAGGTGTGTTTGTGGAACCTGGGAAGCAAATTGTTGATAATCTGATAAAGATTCGTCGTATTTCCCTAAACCAAAGTTAGCCACCCCCCTTTCTAAGTATGCAAAAGGATTAGTTGGGTTTTGTTCGATAGCCTTTCCGAAATCTTGGACGGCTTGCTCATAATAGCCATGAGCTAATGCACTCTCTGCGCGGACCTGATAAGAAAGAGCGCTAAAATCAATTTCATGATCTACGTGTTCGTAGAAGTGGGTGAAATTTGTGGAGAATTTTCGATCAATTTCCGGATGACCAATTAGAGCTCCATTATTTTCTCCTGGAATAGTAAAAGTGTATTTTGAGTTGATATTCTGAACTTCTTGAGCAAGTGCTGGGGAAGAGGCTACCTGATTTTGGAGATGATTAAAGCTATCATGGGCAAAAAGAGAGCCTAGCGCCCTTCCGTTTTCTTCCCAAGAAAGGGTTTGCTGCTCAGTTGAATTTGCAGGCTCGAAAAATTGATTTTGAACAATGTTTTCTTTAAAAGAAGAAATTTGGTGATCGATTGTTGATTTTAAAGTAGGGGCTTCATGGGTTTCTGTCATTCCAGATGAGATGTCTGTAGAAACTGGAGTCGATGAAGAGTTTTCTTGCTGCTCTTTTTTATCTGATTTGTGATTAGAATCAGATGATTTTGCAGCAGCTCCGGCTGCTCCAGCTGCCGCAGCTCCAGCAGTTGCTGAGGAAGTTGCCGCGACGACGACAACAACGGCAGTTGCTGCAACAACCACAGCAGCCCCGATAATAAGAGCTTTTTTATGTTTTTTTGCGAACTTTTTGACATGATCCCATTGTTTCTTAAGCCAGCTCTTGCACAAAACAATTTCTCCGTGTCCATCTAGGACAGCAGGAACAATCACGTACTGATAGTTATCAAGCGTTGCAAAAGAGAAGGTATCTTCGTATGCATTGTCTTTTCCATTTAAGAGATCTTCAATATCGTTATCCAAGGACAGACTTTCTTCAGAGTTATCCGGAAGCTCTCCTTCTTTTGCTAAAAAGGCGACAAAGTGCTTAATCTTTTCAAGGTCCCCAGGAGCACACTTGTTTTCGTATACACCCGACTCAATTTCATCGATTAGGTGTAGCATATCGTCATAGGACAATGAATAATCATGTTCCCCATTTTTTTCTTCGTAGTTAACCTGTCGCACTTGAGCGCTTTCTCTTGGTAAAGCATCTTGAGGATGCACAAGCATTGAGGGGGTAGTAGTTAGAAGGACTGAGGCTGTAAGGATTTTGAGTTTTCGCATGCCGTTCTCCAGTCAAGAGGTCAATTATTTCGGCAAGTGTACGACTCAAAATGAGATTTGTCAAATTTAGGATAAAAATTAGCAGAAAAAGAGGGGATCAGGACCTGAGACCTGTACCGAACGTGTCTCAAAAA
>CAZEYJ010000123.1:0-6345 GCA_964516795.1 uncultured bacterium | reverse complement strand
GAATCAGGTCTTTGAAAAGACGGGTTGTCAGTGTATTCAGGTAGTAGATCTGATGGGGGAATCTTCCGACAGCGTTCTGAATGTGGATGAGGTTGGATACGCAGTTCGCTCGCTTTTCTTCGGTGGTGGAAGAAAGGGCTTCTAATAGATTGAGAAGATCGAAGCTAGTCGATGATCCCCATTTTAACTTGATTGCGTCTTTCATGAGGCCGTTCATTTGGTCAAGAGGGTGCTTTCCGAGGAAGTCAGCAAGCGATTCAAGCTGAGGTTGCGGCCAATCATGCTCGATCAAATCGAAAAATAATTTACGGGTTTCATAAGGGTAAGAGAAGAGAGAGGTTAGTGAAAAAACAGGCAGGTTTCCGTTCAGATTTTTTTCTGTGCTTAGGTCCTTTGCAGAAGAGAGCAGCCCGGGGAGAAGATTGCCGGATGGCAGCTTTTCCTCTTCAGAGGAAGAGGGGCCATCTTGTTGCATTTGCGCGCATCTCGCCGCTTGCATCTCAAGAAAACTGAAATCCCAAAAAAGTTCCTTCCAAGACCCTTTGCTTTTCCAATCAATGTACGCACTAATTGGAAGAGAAGTGCATAAGCGGACCGGTTGAGTTGGACTCTTGCCGGCGGACTCTTTTTCTTTGCCCCAAGAGGCGCTTGAACTGGATTCATTGATGCAAGCGTGTTCCAGAAAGGATGGGCTTGGGCAATGGCTAGAAGAAAATAACAAGGAGGCAAGGATTTTGCTTTTTTGATCAGGATTTTTTTCACATAAAGACAAGCTGTCGAAATGGGATCTGATAGGACTAGGCGCCGAAAAGCAGAGCCGCTCCTGATTTGGGGAAGAGCTTTCTGAAGGCGAAGAAGGATTTTTTTGTGCAGTTTCGATAGACCAAGATGCAGAAAAAGGACGTTCAGGGGAAAGGGAGAAAGTCATGATGCCTCACTCAGAGTTTTTGAAAGCGGAGGATCTTATTTGAGGCAGAAACAAAATTGCAAAGAAAAATTTCTGTATAGTTAACTTGCGTAAAAAAATAATTTAGACCGGGGCGCCAAGCGGTCTCTTAGCAGTCAATGGGCTTGTTTGCTAAAAACATCCTTTCGTTCCTTGACAAAAAACGAGAGAAGCTCTACATTCCTACTTTTTCTCACCATTATTCTTTCAAGGAGTCAGAGACCATGTCTGTCAATCATATTAAGCCTCTTGGCAATCGAGTTTTGATCAAGCGTTCAAAAATGGCGACGACAAAAGGAGGGATCTTGCTGCCTGAGACAGCGCAAGAAAAGCCTAAGCAAGGCGAAGTGGTCGCCGTCGGCCCTGGAGCCCGCGATGAAGATGGGAACCTCAAACCGATGAATGTTAGCGTTGGCGACTCTGTCATGTTCAGCTCCTACGCCGGTTCAGAAGTCAAGACAGATGACGATCAGGCTGAATACTTGATCATGTCGGAAGAAGATATTTTAGGCGTTCTCGTTTAACACTTATTGGAGATAGGACATATGGCAAAAATGCTGCAGTTTAATGAAGAAGCGCTCAAGTCGATCCTCAAAGGGGTCAAGACATTATCAAAAGCGGTCATCGTGACTTTGGGCCCCAAGGGGCGCAACGTCGTGATCAACAAAGGGTTTGGCGCCCCCCTTTCCACAAAGGACGGCGTCACGGTCGCAAAAGAGATCGCCCTGAAGGATAAATTTGAGAACATGGGAGCTCAGCTCGTTAAAGAGTCTTCCTCAAAAACATCTGATGTCGCAGGCGATGGGACAACGACGGCGATCGTGCTTGCCGATGCGATCCTCAGCGCAGGCGTTAAGAATGTGATCGCCGGAGCCAATCCGATGTCGGTCAAGCGGGGAATTGAAAAAGCCGTTGAAAAGATGAACGAAGCCTTAGATCAGCTCGCAACTCAGATCTCCAAGCCGGAAGAGGTGAAGCAGATCGCGACGATCTCCGCCAATAACGATCCGGAAATCGGCGCCATCATTGCAGAAGCGATGGGGAAAGTCGGCAAAGATGGAAGCGTTACAATTGCTGAAGCCAAGGGGATCGATACAACCCTTGATGTCGTAGAAGGGATGCAGTTTGACAAGGGATACCTTTCCCCTTACTTCATCACCAATGCAGAGAAGATGACCGTTGAGCTCGATAATGCCCTCGTTTTAGTGACCGACAAGAAGCTTTCCAGCGCGCGCGACCTCGTCCCCATCTTAGAAAAAGTAATGGAAAAAGGACAGCGCCCTCTTCTCATTATCGCAGATGATGTGGAGGCGGAAGCGCTTGCAACGCTTGTTGTCAACAAGCTGAAAGCGGGACTTCCCGTTTGCGCCGTCAAAGCTCCTGCGTTTGGCGACCGGCGCAAGGCGATGCTCCAAGATATTGCGATCTTGACAGGCGGCGTCTTTGTAACGGAAGAGGTCGGCTTGAAACTCGAAGATGTTGGTCTCGAAGTTTTGGGCAGAGCGAAGAGGGTCAAAGTCGGCAAAGATGAGACAACGATCGTAGACGGAGCAGGCAATCCTAAAGAGATTGAGCGGAGAATTGCGACGATCAAAGCAGAGATTGCAAACTGCACTTCAGACTACGATCGGGAAAAGCTCGAAGAGCGCCTTGCCAAATTGGTCGGCGGCGTAGCCGTTATCAATGTTGGAGCTGCGACAGAAGCAGAACTCAAGGAGAAGAAAGCTCGCGTTGAGGATGCCCTCCATGCGACGCGTGCAGCAGTTGCCGAGGGGATTGTCCCTGGCGGCGGCGTAGCTCTCTTGCGTGCTGTTAAAATCCTCGATGAGATTGAGGTAGAAGGGGATGAAAAGATCGGCGTCGAGATCATTCGCGAGGCCGCATTCGCTCCGGCTTCAGCGATCGCAACCAATTGCGGCAAGCAAGGCAACCTCATCGCCGAGAAGATCTTTGAAAGACAAGGCGCTTGGGGCTATAACGGCCTGACCGACACCTTTGCCGACCTGATCAAGGATGGCGTCATCGACCCGGTCCTCGTGACCAAGAGCGCGCTGACCCATGCGGCATCCGTATCGGGGCTGCTGATCACGATCGCTGCCATGATCACCGATAAGCCTAAGCCTAAAGCCAAAGGCGGATCTCCAATGGACGCGATGGGCGGTATGGGAGGCATGGGTGGAATGGGAGGTATGGGAGGTTTCGGCGGCATGGACATGATGTAAATGTCTTAAGCTAAGCCTTTCCCGCTTGTTTAAAAGCCCCCTGCAGCAGTGCGGGGGGCTTTTTTTTTGAGAGGGAGAAGTATAATTTGACTCGTTTTTTTTCATTTAATATAATTGGTATCGTGGCTGATGTGATTTATTGGTAATTTCCTAATCTTGGAGGAAAGTTGCAAAAAATTATTAACACATCTTCTTTGAAGCGGATGTTCCGCGATGTATGTAAAAAGCTCAAAACAACAGTTGTTACGTGCCTATGCTACAGGAGTGGTTTACCTGTGGAGAAGTTTAAGAAATAGTGACAATTAATAATTTTTTTGATTGCCTGCTTCTTTAAAAGAGGCAGAATGACAGGTTATTTAAGTTCGGTGAACCGAATTTGTCAGGTTCAATCGTTTGAAGCTTTTGATCAACAGATTGATCATTCTCCCCCTCCCGAAAAAACATGGCGGATCGTCGCCTTCGATTTAGATCAATGCTTGTTCCAGCCAAGGCCGACTTTGGGAGATGAACATCATAATTATTTTCTACTGTGTTGCAATCAGAGAGAGGGATTGCTTTTCGACAGTCATTATTCTTGGCTCAATATCATCCGAAAAGAAGAGATCTCTTACGCTTCTTGCGAACCCGCTGAGAAGATCAATGGCCTTATTCAGAAGCTTAAAAGAGAAGGAAGGACAGTCATCGGACTGACATCGCGTTTAGGAAAAAGCCGAGACGTTGCGGAAAAACATTTAAAAGATGCAGAGATTGATTTGTCGATTATGGATGTGGTTTTCCGAGAGTTTCTTTTAGAAAAAAAAGATCAGTCATTCATCAGATGGATACAAGAACAGGACAAGTTCATCGACTCAGAATTCGTGCATATCGATTTTATTGATGATAGCCTTGGCTACTGCACAAATGTTGCTTCTCTGGCAGATCAGGTTGCGTGCATCTCGGTCGCTAGCTTTCAATACCTTGGCGCTTTGCCAAGATCCGATTTATCACTGGCTCAGATTGAGCAAGGAGTCGTTCAGCTTTATGCCCACCACCGCAGCCAGCCTATTCCTTATCAACATGAAAAAGTGGATGTTGAAAACGCGGTGGCGGGGTTGGGGATGAACAGCTTAGATCCTGCCTCTTTTTATCACAAGTCACGGCAAGTGGCGCTATTTAAGGGGTATCCTTTTTAAAAAAAAGAAAGCCCGTCCATTCCCCTTCCGTTTCCTCTTTAAGGAGGTTCCAGTCTAGCATTTTTGTCCATGCCAAATAGGCTCCTGTTTGCTCTGCTAGGATCCCCGATGTCACGATGATAGCCGGATATGCCCGCTTGGGGGCTGAAAGGGCTTTTTGGGCGTTCCAAGCCTGTTTTTGCTCTGAAAAGATCATGTTCATGACGATCAGAAGCGGAGAGGATATCCGCTTGGCCCGTTGCCCAAAAGAAGCGAGTTTTTCGAGGCGGTTAAGCCTTGCGTTGGCTTGCGCATGTTCAAGGGCGTTTTCGTCAATATCGAGGCCGATTGCCCTCGTTGCCCCCATAAGAAGAGCGGCCAGCGTCAAAATCCCGCTGCCGCAGCCGATATCGATCACCGTCGTGTTGCCGACAAGCGGCGCCATGAGCTTTAAGCAGAGGCGAGTGGTGGGGTGGGAAAGGTCCCCAAATCCCCCTCCGGGCTTCAGGAGGAGGTCTTTTGGGGCATTTCCTCCGTAGGCGGAGAGATCGATGTGGGCGATCCCGTCGTAAAAATTGGGTGCAAAACGGCGCCACTGATCTTCCCAGTCGATCCCATCCCCTTGATTTTCCATCGTAGAGCCTGCTCTTTTTTCGAGAAATTTTATCCTAATAGCGGTTATACTCAAATAGTTAAAAAATGGGTTGAGAGGGGTATGTTTGCCGTCATTTATCGAGGATACCTCAAGCCGGGGCGGGAGGAAGAGTATCAGCGCCTCTGGAGGCAGATTGCCTCTTATTTCGTTGAGCATCGGGGAGCCATTGGGTCCTGTTTGCACCGGGCTTCCGATGGGCTTTGGGTAGCTTATTCCCGTTGGCCCAGCCAAGAGGCGAGGGATGCTTCCTGGCCCGGAGAAAATGCCCCTTCAGACGAGCTTGCCGGCGGGATCCAGAAGGCGATCGTCGAGATGAAAGACTGCCTCGATGCTGACAGAAAGTTGCCCGATATCTGTTTAGAGGTCGTCGACGATTTGTTATAAAATCCATCTTTACTCTCTTCTTGTCGCGATTAAAGTTGATGAAAATGGACGTTTTTGAGATGATTACTGCCTCAGAAGCAGTCTATGCACTGGTAGCTCAGCTGGATAGAGCACACGGCTACGAACCGTGAGGTCAGAGGTTCGAATCCTCTCCGGTGCAATTATTTTAATTTTATGATACTCGAAGTCTTTGCTTCAGGCCCCGCCGATACCAATACCTACTTGTTGGGGTGCTCTAAAACTCGGCAAGCTGTCGTCATTGATGTCCCTCCAGAAAGTTGTTCCCATTTATTAGATAGGATTGAGGAGTTGAAGTTGGACGTTGTGTCCATTCTGCTGACCCATTCCCATTGGGACCATTTTGGGGATGTTTCTGAGTTGAACGAGTCCCTGCACGTCCCGGTCTATGTGCATCGAGAAGATGCAGGGAACCTGGAGCATCCCGGCAGCGACCGCCTTCCTCTTTTTTTCCCTATTCAAGGGGTCCGTCCTACAGGTTTTTTAGAAGATGGGCAAACGATCCATGTGGGAGAATTGAAGATCGAGGTGATCCACACGCCGGGGCATACGCCAGGAGGGGTCTGTTTCTATTTAGCAGAGCAGCACGTCCTATTTTCCGGGGACACCCTTTTTGAAGGAACGATCGGGAATCTAAGCTTCCCGACAGCCCGGCCTGAACTGATGTGGGAGTCTTTGAAACGCCTGGCCCGTTTGCCCAAGCAAACGCGGGTCTATCCCGGCCATGGCGACCCGACAACGATCGATAAAGAACAGTGGATCGTCCACGCGCAAGAGAGATTTGGCTAAATCAAGGAGGATATATGACCCATTTGTTAATTGGAAAGACTGCGCCGCATTTTACGGCAAAAGCTGTTGTCAAAGGGAAGATCGTCGATGAGTTCTCTCTTCGGGACTTGCTCGGCCAATATGTCGTTTTTTTCTTCTATCCGCTCGATTTTACCTTTGTCTGCCCGACAGAGCTCCATG
>CAZEYJ010000122.1:0-2811 GCA_964516795.1 uncultured bacterium | reverse complement strand
GCCGGAGAAACCGCCATTGCATCACCCGATCCTAAAGAGCGCTATTGCTTCGTCCAGCGATTTGACTATCATGAACATCTCACCATGAAAACCATGGGGTCGGTGGCCGCCTTTCCTTTTAGCCTCGCGATCGGCTCTCTTTTAAAGGGGGCTGCCTACTGCAGCCAAAGTGTGAGAGAGCGGCATGACATCCTCAGCCAAACACGGTTCAGCCCCCCTCCTAAACTCTCCCCGGACCGCTATCAAGCCTTCGGGATCGAATGGCAGGAGCCTGAAAAGGCTGATATCCTCGTGTCTGCCGGCTATCAGCGGCGCAAAGGAGAGGAGAACATTTTTAAGGAAGAAAAAGAAGCTCTAAAATTAATCCTTCAGCTCCTGCGAGAACAAGAAATCCTCTGCTGGGCAGATTGCGGGACCTGCCTCGGAGCTTACCGCTACGGAGGAGCAATCCCCTGGGACATGGACATCGACATTGCAGTCCTCGAGCCCGATTTTAACAACGTCAAACGGACCCTCTACGCCCTTCCTCAAGACAAATACCTCGTCGAAGACTGGTCCAACCGCCTCTTTCCGGGAACCCTCCTGAAAGTCTACATCCGCTCAACGCGCGAATACATCGATATCTACCACTTCGCCATCGATCCTGAAAACAAGACTGTTCAATTCATCCTCTCCCACGCCAACAACTTCTTCATGCCCCAGTCATGGAAAATCCGCGAGCAGCATTTCACAGTCAAGACCCCTTTGAACTATGTCTTCCCTCTAAAAATGGCCAACTTTGACGGTATCGCCATCCCAGTTCCCAACCAAACGGAAGCCTATTTAAAACAGCGCTATGGAGACAATCTCTCCCCCGCTAAAATTTACGACGAAGCCACTCAACAATACGTGAAGGACCCCTCCCATCCCTATTGGCTAAGGGCCCATGCGCACTAAGAGTCTGTTGTTTTTATAGAAAATTTAGTAGAATGAAATGCTTGATCGCGAACAGCACTTAATCGTTCTACATTTTTCCTATTCGGATATTACTGATGAGACTACAGGCTCCCATTCATTCTGGATTTGACAAGACGTCAACAGCTTCACAAGTGATTGCCGGTTTACCATTGACTGGTAAAACAGCGATTATTACTGGCGGACATTCTGGCCTTGGCCTTGAATGTACAAAAGCTCTAGCGAAAGCCAAAGTTAATGTGATTGTAGCCGCTAGAGATGTTGATGCTGCGAAAAAAAGCTTACAAGGCACACCGAATGTGTTGGTCATGCCATTAAATTTAGCTGATTTAGCAAGTGTTGAACATTTTTCAAATGCCCTTATATACCGAACGTGTTTCAAAAATTGGTTTTGGGCAACGCGAAAGCTCTCGCGGTTAAAATTTGTCAGAGGGGGCTGTATTGCATTAATACAGCCCTCCTCTGAAAAATTTCAACCCCGAGGCTTTGGCGCAGCCGAAAATCCAATTTTTGAGACACGTTCGGTATAAGTTCATCTGTTCAAGTTGATATCCTTATTTGTAAGGAAATCCAAGGAGGTGTTTTGCTAACCACTCATGAAGCAACGGCAATAGAGGCAGAACTTCTTCTCTAGAGAATGTTTGGACTTGCATAAATTCCTTATCGTTACTGAAGCTTGCTGAAAACAATGGCAGACAGCACACCTGAAAAATCCATGCTAGTACCATCAGCGCTCTATACCGAACGTGTTTCAAAAATTGGATTTGGCGCAGCCGAAATCCAATTTTTGAAATACATTCGGTGTAAAGTCAGTTTCCATACAATCAAGTCTTGCTTGCTAATCGCCTTCTTACATGACGATGCCTTGTGATAAGAGAACGGATTTTAGGCTTTCTAGAACGCAACCTCCACAAATCTACCGCCATTTGTGCATTTAGCCAGAAAGAGGGGGTGGTATTGAATGCCGCAGCAAGTTTAATAGCCATTTCGGGAGACACGCTCGCTTTTTCATTAATAATGCGATTAATAACTTTATAATCGCATTGGAGATGCTCTGCCAATTCCTTTTGAGTCATTTCAAGAGGCATAAGAAACTCCTCGAAAAGAATTTCACCAGGAGAAGTAGGTTTTCTATTCATGATCATCCCTTCATTAATGGTAATCCATAATACGGACATCATACGGCTCTCTGTCCCATCCAAAGACAACGCGCCATTGATCATTGATGCGTATACTATAAAGCCCTTTTAAATCACCTTTCAAACTTTCAAGGCGATTATTAGGAGGCGATCGTAAATCGGTAAGTTCTTTTGCATAATGAAGCATGTCGAGCTTTCTACGCACGATATCTCGCGCCACATCCCAACCTTTCTTTCTAGAGCGGAACCCACTCTTAAAAAAAGCTTCAGCATCAGAGTCTTTAAAAGACCGAATCACCATTTACAAGTCCCTATACAGGAATATACCTCACTAAGGTATATCATTCCAATCTTTAATTTCAAGAACTAGTCCACAGAAAGCCTTTCCTGTATTTATCAAGAAAGGCAAATCCCAACCAAACAGAAGTTTAAAATCCCCCTTGAAAAACCCCTCAGGAAAAACAGATGAATTTATAATATTTGACTAAAAATTTATTAATTTTATAAATTTTTAAGCCCAGAGCCTGCGCTTCGAAGAAAAAAAGAAGATCGATTATGAAAGCAGTTTTATTATACCGAACGTGTCTCAAAAATTGGATTTTCGGCTGCGCCAAAGCCTCGGGGTTGTAAATTTTAAAAGGGGGGGGGGTTTTGATTTATAAAACCCCCCACGTTAAAAATTTAAACCGCGGGGCGTTCGCGGTTGCCCAAAACAATT
>CAZEYJ010000121.1:0-2713 GCA_964516795.1 uncultured bacterium | reverse complement strand
TGAAATGACAGCGCGGCGGAAGATCTGAGCGGACATCATACAACATATCGGCAATGTAACCATCCCCATTAAAATAACGCCTCACCTGTAAAATCCCAGGGTCCGTCATTTTCACAAGCTGCTCGGAGACCTTCAATTTATTGTGCCATTTCCCATCGCTGCCTCGGATTGAAGACAACTTATAAACCCCATCAAGCGCAGGCTGATCCTTTCCGGTGACAAGGTTCGTTCCTACTCCCCATACATTGATCTGAGCCCCCTGATGCTTCAAGTCTCTAATGATATGCTCGTCGAGCTCATTGCTAGCCATGATCTTGGCATCAGGAAATCCCGCCTCATTGAGCAGCTTGCGGATCTGGACGCTCAACTCTGTCAAATCGCCGGAATCAAGCCGGACACCACCCATCTCAACACCCCTAAGGCGCATCTTCTTACCCACCTCGATTGCCTTCTTTACTCCCTCGATCGTGTCATAAGTATCGATCAAAAAAATACAATTCTGAGGCAGCGCCCCGGCAAACACCTCAAAAGCCTCCAACTCCTCATCAAATGCCATGATCCAGCTATGCGCATGAGTCCCTTTCACAGGAATCCCAAACAACTTCCCCGCAAGGACATTCGACGTCGACTCACACCCTCCGATAAAAGCAGCCCTGCTCGCCGAAAGGGCCCCATCGATCCCCTGCGCCCTCCTCATCCCGAACTCCACAACAGGATCTGGGCGCGCAGCCCAGCAGATCCTTGCCGCCTTCGTCGCAATCAACGACTGAAAGTTGATGATATTAAGCAAAGGGCTTTCCAAAAGCTGCGCATGCAAAATCGGCCCCTGAACGCGGACCAAAGGCTCATAAGGGAAAACCGGCGTCCCCTCCGGCACCGCATGAATATCGACCTGAAAAGAAAATCGGCTCAAATAATCTAAAAAAGCCCTCTCAAAAACAGGCTTCCCATCGGCAGACGTCAACTTCTCGAGATAATGCAAATCACTCGAAGAATACTGGAACCCCTCGATGAATTCTAAAAACGTCTCGAGCCCCGCAGCCACGGCAAACCCCCCATTGAACGGTTTGCGGCGAAAAAACAAATGAAAGACAGCATCGCGGTCAGCCATCCCGCTTTTCCAATAGCCATAAGCCATCGTTAATTCATACAAATCGGTCAGAAGGGAAAGAGACTCGCGGTAGATTTTTTTAAGAAGATTTTTTGATTGCATCAGGATGTTCTTTAACTATTTGTTCTCTTTTGGCCTGAAGATAATCGATTCGCGATTGAATCTGCTGCTCCATTTCACGATCGAGCTCCGCCTGGCGATAGGCGCGACGCGACTCCTGTTTTAAATTCTGCTCAAATTGCCACCGGATCGCCTCATCCTCATGCCGAGCAGCCGACGCTTTGTAGCGGTTCTTCAAATCTTTGAGCTGTTCCAACTCCCTGTCGATCTGTTGGACCTCCTGTCCCCAATCTGGAATCTCCTCGTCAGCAGCCAGGATAACTCCCGCCTTGCCGACATCGCCCACTAAAGGCAATGCAGCGACAGCCAGCCATCCTCCAAGAAAAATCCCAGCTATCCGCATGATCACCCCACGCAAAGCAATTATTCTTGACTAATAACGGCTCAGACAGACAAAAGCAAGTAGAATAGAAAACAGAAATGAGGATAAGCATCATGCATGGAACCTCATGCGGCCAAAAACACAGCTCGCAAACCCACGGCAAAGCCCTCTACATCTCCATCGCAATTGCATTTTTCTTCTTGCTCGTCGAAGTCATCAGCGGATGGATCGCCAACAGCTTGGCCCTGATCAGCGATGCCCTTCATCTTTTTACCGATGTCGGAGCGCTCGCCTTAAGTCTCGCCGTCCTCAAAATCGCCCGCTGGCCCAAAACCCGCAACATGAGCTACGGTTACGAGCGCGCAGAGATCCTCGGCGCCCTAGCCAGCGCCCTTTCCCTTTGCGCCCTCTGCGGCGTTCTGGTTTACGAAGCGATCACCCGCTTGATCACACCGCAGCCGGTCATAGGCCCCATCGTCTTTGTGATTGCCACCATCGGCCTATTTGCCAACTTGATGATGATGCGCGTACTCCACCCTGTCCAAGGGCATAGCATCAACATGCGCGCCGCCTACCTACACGTCCTCGGCGACCTGCTTGGATGCGCCGGCGTCATCATCAGCGGAGGCATCCTCTGGTGGACAAAATGGTATCCCATCGACCCCATCATCACCATTCTTTTCAGCCTAGGGATCCTCTATGGCTCCTCGAAAATTATCCGGGAATCCATTGCGATCCTGATGGAATCAACGCCTCCCGGGATCGATCCCATGCAAATTGAAAAAGACCTCTTGCAAGTAAACGGGATCGAAGAAGTCCACGACCTGCATATCTGGGCCGTCTCCCATAATAAAATCGCGTTGAGCGCCCACCTCGTCGCAGAAAATGCTCCCAAAGCCCTCAATGAAGCCCACCGGATGGTCGAAACCAAGCACAAGATCCAGCATATGACCTTCCAAGTAGAAGACCGGAACCATTTCGAATCAAAATATTGTTATGACTGCAACCCAGAAGAGAGTTATACCGAAACAACTTGAAGAATCGGGAATTCGGCAAGAAGGCTCTTTAATCTGTCGATCTGATCCGAAGGGGCAGTGTTCATAGACACGGACCGAGGATCAGATCGACAGATTGAAGAAAAGCCGACGCAGCCGAAAACC
>CAZEYJ010000120.1:0-13344 GCA_964516795.1 uncultured bacterium | reverse complement strand
CATTAGCATTCCTGCTCAAAAAGGGATCTCTTTGAAAATCGAAGATGGAATGCTTATGGTTCTTAAAGATGAAGCAGTGGAAATGCCAAGACCAGCACATGGTTTGTTCCGTGCACTGATCAATAATATGGTGACAGGAGTTACGAAAGGATTTGAGAAACGCCTTGGTTTAGTGGGCGTTGGATACCGCGCTGCAGTCCAAGGACAGAAGCTCGACCTCCAACTTGGGTTTTCTCATCCGACGCAAGTGCCTATTCCAAAAGGAGTGAACGTTACGGTGGAGAAAAGCGTAACAATCATCATCCAAGGAGTGGACAAACATTTAGTGGGACAGTTTGCTGCATCCGTCCGCGCGATGAAACCGCCGGAACCTTACAAAGGTAAAGGGATCCGCTATGAGAACGAATACGTTCGCAAGAAGGCAGGAAAAGCAGCTAAAGGCAAAACGGCTTGATATAAGGGAAAAGCATGAATAACGAAATCAATAAGCGCAATATTCAAAGATTTCGACGGAAGCTGCGGGTCCGTAAAACGGTCCGAGGATCAGCTCAAAGGCCCCGTCTCTCTGTGTTGAAAACAAATCAGCATATTTCCGCGCAGATTATCGACGATGAGTCAGGAATCACACTAGCGAGCGCTGGCACGATGACCAAGGAATTCCGAAATCAGAAGCTCGATAGAAAAAACAAAGAGTCTGCGCGCCAAGTTGGCGTAAAGATCGCAGAACTTGCGAAAGCCAAAAATATTCAATGCGTTGTATTTGACCGCGGACACTATAAATACCATGGAGTCTTGGCGGAACTTGCAAACGGCGCACGTGAATCTGGATTACAATTTTAGCGAGACAATTGAAGGATAATTGACATGACAAAACAAGAAGGTAAGCGCCGCGCAGAGGATTTCGGTACCGAGTTTGAGGACAAAGTTCTCTATATTAATCGATGCTCTAAAGTCGTTAAAGGCGGACGCAAATTCAGTTTTTCTGCGTTGGTCATCATTGGTGATGGGCAAGGGCATATCGGCTTTGGTTTTGCGAAAGCCAATGAAGTCTCCGATGCAATCCGCAAAGGGACAGAGGCAGCTCGCAAAAATGTTCTTACATTCGAGATGGAAGGGACGACAATTCCCCATGAAGTTATCGTTGAATGGGATGGAGCTAAAGTTCTCTTAAAACCCGCTCCAGAAGGTACCGGTGTGATAGCAGGATCGAAAGTTCGCTCCGTTCTGGAATTAGGCGGAGTTAAAGATGTCGTAGCCAAAAGCCTCGGGTCAAGCAATCCATTGAACCAGGTGCGTGCAACAATTCACGCCCTGATGAGTTTACGCAACCGTAGTCAGAATTTAGCCGCGCGAGGAATTTCAGCATGATAACATTATTTTCACTCACAAATACACACCGGCCAGATAAAAAAGTTCAGCGCGTTGGCCGAGGAATGGGGTCCAAGCGTGGTAAAACATGCGGAAAAGGATCAAAAGGCGATAAGGCAAGACAGGGATATAAGCACCGTTTTGGACATGAGGGAGGACAACTTCCCCTGTATCGCAAACTCCCATGCAGAGGCAACGATGCAGGACGGTTCCGCTCTGAAGTGTTTGCTATGAACTTAGGACGGCTCGATGCTTGTTTTAAGGATGGCGAAGTGGTTAACTTAAAAACACTTCAAGAAAAAGGGATCGCGCCACGAAGAGTTCCTGGCGGTCTAAAAATCCTTTCTCATGGAGAGCTGAAAAAAAAGGTCACCATCGAAGCAGCAGCATTTTCAAAAGCCGCTGAAGAAAAGCTGAAAAAGGCAGGAATATCCTTCCAACAGATAGCTATTGGTAAGAAGTCGATTTAGATTTCCTTGAATCCTGAGCTGGACCACGAATGATTGAAGGCATAAAACGCATATTCGCAATCCCTGAGCTTAAAGCAAAAATCGTGTTTACCATGATGATGCTGGTTGTTTGCCGGATAGGAGCTTATATTCCTGTTCCGGGCATCAATGGGGAAGCCGCAGTTCAAATGTTTCGGACTGCAACGGGAGGAGGCCAAAACCTCTTCCAACTCATGGATGTCTTTTCGGGAGGCGCTTTTGCGCAGATGACCGTGATCGCCCTTGGAGTCATGCCTTATATCTCAGCATCGATTATCATGCAGCTTCTAGTTGCATTGGTCCCATCGCTGCAAAGAGAAGTGCGTGAAAACGCCGATGTCGGTCGCAGGAAGTTGAGCAAGTGGATCAGAATTTTGACCGTGTTTATTGCGCTGTTCCAGGCTGGGCTCTTTGCCAAATATGCCGTTCAGCTTAACGCGGGAAGTCCTGGTATCATTGTCAGCGACCTAGTTGATATCCAGATGTTCGGTATGCCTTGGCTTTTTTATCTGGTTGTCATGGCTACAATGACGGCAGGGACCGTTCTCTTGATGTGGATAGGGGAGCAGATTTCTGAAAAGGGGATAGGTAATGGGATCAGCCTGATTATTACAGTAGGCATCCTCTCCTCTCTTCCTTCAACGATCGGCTCTGTGGTCCGTCAATTGAATTTGGATTCTCAGGAAATTGGACAGCTCACATTTTCATCGATGGTTGTTCTTTCTGCTGTTTTTGTTTTGATCATTGTTGGAACGATATTGATTATTCAAGGACAGAGGAAAGTTCCTCTTCAGTATGCCAGGCGCGTCGTCGGTAACCGCGAGACGCAGGGAGGGAATGCTTTTATCCCTCTTAAAATTAACTACGCAGGGGTGATCCCTGTGATTTTTGCTTCCTCCTTCCTTATGCTTCCCGCCTCAATTGGGCAATTTGTTGGTTCTGGAAGCTGGTTGGGACGGTGCGCAAATTGGATCTCTCCGGGGACCAGTTTGTACATGGTGATCTATGTCTTGCTCATTATAGGGTTTACCTATTTTTGGACAGCGACCCAGTTTCACCCTGAGCAAATAGCTTCCGATATGAAGAAGAATGGAGCATTTATACCTGGAATTCGTCAGGGAAAGCCGACGCAGGACTACCTTGAGGCCACAATGGGGCGCATCACTTTCGCCGGAGCTCTTTTTTTGGCGATGATCGCTATTTTGCCCACCCTGGTAGGACGGTTATTGAGCGTTGATTCAACGATTACTTACTTTTTCGGAGGGACTTCACTCTTGATTTTGGTAGGTGTTGTTTTGGATACCTCTAAACAAGTTGAGTCCCACCTGCTTATGAAACGGTATGAAGGCTTTATGAAGAAAGGACGCCTAAGAGGTAGGTAAACTTAGAGTTCCTGATTAAAGATAAATAAAATTTTAACTTGCAGGCGCTGTCTAAGCTCTAAATTGATGATGCTGCAGCGCAAAACTTGTAAATAAACAAAACTTCTGATAAATTTTGTTGATCCTCAAAAAGAAGGAAAGGTTCCATGCCAAGATTGATTGGGATAGATGTCCCCGATAAAAAACGATTAGAGATTAGTTTGATGTACATTTATGGAATTGGCCGCCGTTTGTCGAATGAAATTTGCGCGAAGCTTGGCCTCAATAAAGATATGAAAGCCTACAATTTGAGCGAAGACGACATCGCAAGGATCAATGCTCTCTTGCAAGCAGATTATGTTGTTGAAGGAGATCTCCGCCGCCAAGTGCAAAATAACATCAAGCGGCTCATTAGCATTCATTCTTACAGAGGCATGCGCCACCGTTTAGGCTTGCCTGTAAGAGGACAGCGGACACGTACGAACGCACGTACTCGCAAAGGCAAGAGAAAAACGGTAGCTAACAAGAAGAAATAGAGGAGAATGAACCTTGGCTAAGCAGGAAAATCAAAAAAGCGCAAGCGTTGCCAAAAAACCAACAGCAGCGAAAACACGCAAGAAAATTGCCCGGAATGTACCGAGTGGAGTCGCTCATGTTAAAGCGACCTTTAATAATACGATTGTTGTCATTACCGATTTAACCGGGAATGTCATTTCATGGGCTTCTGCAGGCAAGGTAGGTTTTGCTGGATCGCGCAAATCATCTGCTTTTGCTGCAACAGTTGCTGCGCAAGATGCTGCAAAAGTTGCAATGGGCGTTGGCATGAGGGAAGTTGAAGTGAATTTATCTGGTCCAGGAGCTGGAAGAGAATCTGCCGTTAGGGGACTGCAAAGCTCAGGAATGATGATTACAATTATCCGCGATAAGACCCCGGTGCCTCATAACGGATGCCGTGCGCGTAAAAGACGCCGTGTATAGCGGTATGTGCAGCTTCAAATGCTGCATTGTGTGGTGAAACATTTTAAGATCGTATTTTCTCACATTTGTAGAGAGAAACTTTAGATAATTTTCAGGAGATCAGTCATGGCCGTTAAATATGGCAAGTTTGAATTGCCAAGTAAAATTAAAGTCGAAGATGCATCACGTAAGCCGACATTTACGCGTTTCATCGCAGAGCCATTTGAAAGGGGATTTGGACACACTGTAGGTAATGCGTTAAGACGGATTATGTTAAGCTCCCTCGAAGCTCCAGCGATCATTTCTGTTCGCATTGAAGGGATTTCCCATGAGTATATGGCTGTAGAGGGCATTATCGAGGACATGACCCACATCGTCCTGAATTTAAAGAATGCGCTGCTGCGCAAATTGCCTACTGATGAAGAGATCGGCTCTAGAGATACAAAAGTTATCTCCAAGATTTTAGACATTACGCCAGACGTTTTGGAGAAAAATGGCGGGCAGTACATTGTAACATTGAAGGATTTGATGGGAATGACCGACTTTGACGTCGTCAATCCCGATCTGGCGATTTTTACCGTCACGAAGCCGATGACAAAGAAAGTCGACCTTAAAATCGCTATCGGCAGAGGATATGTCCCTTCTGAGAGACATGTTATTGAAAAAGGCGTTGATGAAATTATCATCGACTCGGCTTTTTCTCCAGTGCGTCTCGTCAATTATTTTGTCGAGAACACGCGCGTCGGTCAAGATACCGACTTTGACCGTTTAATTCTCGATGTCACGACAGATGGACGGATCACTCCGGAAGAAGCTCTTGCCTTTGCAACACAGATTGGAATTACTCATTTCCAAGTCTTTGAGGAATTAAAGCTCATGAGCTTGACATTCGATCAAGGCGAAGTGGAGTTGAACACAGACCGCGATGCTTTGATGGCTAAGTTGGTCCTTAAGATCAATGAAATTGAACTCTCAGTCCGTTCAACTAATTGCCTCTCTGGAGCTAATATCGATACGATAGCAGAACTTGTCGTCATGCCAGAATCGGAAATGTTAAAATTCCGCAATTTTGGAAAGAAATCTCTCAATGAGATTAAAGCTAAACTTGAAGAAATGGGCCTCCATCTTGGCATGGACCTCGCCAAGTTTGGCATTACGCGTGACAACGTGAAACAAGTAATTCAAGATTATCTTACTGAAAAAGCAGGAACCCAAGTATGAGACACGGAAAGGATACCTTTAAGATCGGACGTACTGCGTCGCATCGCCGATGCTTAGTGGCAAACATGTTGAAGTCGTTAATCGACAACGAGCGGATTGAAACAACAGTTCGGAAAGCTAAAGAACTCCGCCGTCATGCAGATAAAATGATCACGCTTGCTAAGCGCAATACATTGGCCAGCAGACGCCAAGCGATTGGAGAGCTGATGATCTCTTATAGCGCCCTTACGCCAAAAGAAGCGCGTGAAGTCAAGGAAGCAAAAAAGCAGAATTCCGGCAAAGAAGTCCTAAAAGGGGACCGTCGGATCGTCGGTAAGCTTTTTGATGCCCTCGGGCCTCGTTTTGCAACCCGAAATGGCGGCTATACACGTATCATCAAGAAAGATTTCCGCGCCGGAGACAGCGCTCCGACTTGCGTTATCGAATATCTTCCTCAGTAGTTGAAAAGAAGAGATTTAGTCCAGAGAAGAGCCTCCTCTTCTCTGGATTTTTTTTTATCTGTCGCACTTAGTAATTCCTTCTTTACTTACAAAAATTTCTGTTTTATGATTCCCTCTTGTATTCGGTGGTCTTTCACCCTGTTCTCAAGGAGGAACGATGTCTACAAAAATAGCGATCAATGGATTCGGGCGCATCGGAAGGCTTGTGTTCAGGATTATTAGAGAGCATTATCCAGATGTCGACATCCTAGCTGTTAACGACCTCGTCCCTGCTGATAATTTAGCCTACCTGCTGCGCCACGATTCTGTTCATCGAAGGCCCTCTTTTGAGACCCACGCAGAAGGAAACACCTTGGTTGCTCGAGGGAAAAAGACCGTAGTGGTCTCAGAAAAAGACCCAGTGAAGCTCCCTTGGAAAGATCTCGGCGTTGATTACGTGATCGAGTCGACAGGTTTGTTCACTCATACTGAAGATGCGCAAAAGCATCTGCAAGCAGGAGCTAAAAGGGTGATCCTTTCTGCGCCCGCAAAAGGGGAAATGCCTACGTTTGTTATGGGAGTCAACCATGAGACATACGATCCCGCGCAGCACCAGATCGTTTCCAACGCATCTTGTACAACAAACTGTTTGGCCCCTTTAGTTAAAATTCTTCTTGATAATTTTGGCATTGAAGAAGGACTGATGACCACAGTCCACTCGCTGACAGCGACACAACCCTCTGTCGATGGCCCCTCAAAAAAAGATTGGCGAGGAGGCAGGGCAGCGAGCATTAATATTATTCCGTCCTCTACCGGAGCCGCCAAAGCTGTCGCCTTGTGCCTTCCAGCCGTTAAGGGGAAGCTTACGGGCATGGCCTTTAGGGTCCCTACCCCAGACGTCTCCGTCGTTGACCTGACCGTCCGTCTCACCAAAGAAACCACCTTTGAGGCTATTTGCGAGGCAGTTTTAAAGGCCTCCCGTGGAGAAATGAAAAATATCGTTGAATTTTGCGACGAGGAAGTCGTCTCCTCTGATTTTATCAGCAACGCCTCCTCGTGTATTTTTGATAAAGGCGCATCCATTGCGCTGAATAGTCGTTTTTATAAATTGATCGCGTGGTATGATAATGAGATGGGATACGCCCATCGAGTTGTCGATCTACTGCGGTATATGGCGTCCCTTGACAAGTAAATTTTTAGCCCTTGATGTTTTAGAGCATTGGGCTAGTATTTGATAAACAGCAGCTCTCCTTTTGAAATGGAAGCGAGAACCTCGTCCGATTAAGGAATAAAGGGCTGCGCAAGATTAACTTTAGAAAGTATTTCAAATCTTTAGGCGCTCTGACCCGCAATGGTATCAATTAAGGGACAGAAGTCTGGAACAAGATATGGCCGCTAGGAATAAGCAGCCCAACATGGAGTGCTTTCTTACAAACATGGAATGATTCAGTGAATTTTACCCGAGAACCTATCATAGAAACGATTATTTCTCCGAAAGACGGCTTCAAACTTTTAGTGCGAAGCAGCAAAGGGGGAAATAGTGAAGAGTATTACGTTGATGCCCTAGAAGTGGTTTCCTTTGGAAAAGCTTTCTTTTTCCGCTCAACAGAAAGGCCCAAGGCCTTTTTAGTTCCCACTTCAGATTATGAAGTCCTTGAAGTTAAAGAGACCCGCGTCGCATTGAAAAACGTCTCTCATGAGCGCAGCATTAAAATTGGAGGAGGCCGCGAGGCCCCCGTTCGCCAGCGCGAAAAAGAGCCCTACGTTCCCAAACCAGAAGAGCCTGCCGCTTCCGAGGAATCCACAGAGCAAGAACCGGAAACAACAGAAGTGGCCTCATCGGAGCACCGAAGAGAGCGCGGCAGAGACCGCCGCCGCCGCCGTCACCGCCGCCAAGGTGAAGAGCAAGAGTGGACCGACCGTCGGCCCGCAGAGCAGCAGCAGCGCGATACAGAAACTCCTAAAGCCGACACGGCAGGTGAAGGAGGTGGTGCCCAAGATGAAACGAAAGTTTTGTCTTCTATGTTCAGCGGCCTATTTCCTCCCCCGCCGAAGCTTATTTCAGAAACTCTTAGCCGTTACCAAGATAAAGAGTTTTTTGAAGGCCCTCCCGCATCTAGGCAAGCCCAAAAAGAAAAAGAAGAGTCCTCTGCCCTAGAAGAAAAGCAGGAAGAACCCTCTGTTGCAGAGGAAAAGCAAGAAGAGGTTTCCAAGGAAAAAGACCCTGCAAGGGATGAAGATTCCGGATCAGAGCCCTCATCTCTAAGCCGTGTCCATACATCGGATGAGACAGCTCCGTTCACTTCAACACATTTTTCTCCTCTTCATGGAACTGGATTTAATCCATTTTTCTAGAGGGAAATCATCTGAGGCTTGGATTTTCATCCAAGCCTCTTGAATCTAATATTTCATTCGATGTAAACTCTTATCCTTTCCGCTCGGATGGTGGAACGGTAGACACTGGAGACTTAAAATCTCCTGGGAGCAATCCCGTGCAGGTTCGATTCCTGTTCCGAGCATTTTGATAACCAATAGGTTATGATAAGTCGTAACCTCCTGACAATTGAGACGAATTGCACGCTGGGCCACTAGTGGGCCAGCGTGAAAAATCAGGAGGTTATTTTTATGGCTTATATCGAAAAAAGAACACACGCATCAGGAAGAAAAACTTATCGCGCTCGCGTCCGTTTGCACGGGGCTCCTAGTGTTTCAGAATCTTTTCCTACGCGTCGAGAAGCTAAAGAGTGGGCAACTAGGATGGAGGTCGAAGTCCGCCAGGGCCGCTATTTTGGAAGGTCAGAAAGCAAAGAGAGGACGTTTACAGATTTAGTCGACAGGTATATTGCGCAAGAGGTTCCCAAGAACCCAAAATCCTTCACGAAATGCATCGTTCAGCTCAATTGGTGGAAGAAACACCTTAAGGATTTTTATCTCTGCCGCATTACTCCCTCGACGATCTCTGACCTAAAAGAACTTCTTCTCAAAGAAAGGACCCCACGGGGAACGTTGAGATCGCAATCGACGGCTAACCGTTATTTGGCAGCCCTGAGCGGAGCGCTTACCGTTGCTGTCAAAGAATGGAATTGGTTAAAAGAGAATCCGCTTTCTAAAGTATCTCGCTATAAAGAAGGGAAGCCTCGCGAGCGGTTTTTGACCAAAGAAGAGATCGAAAGATTACTTGCCATTTGCAAGATCAGTAAAAGTCCTCATCTCTATGCAGTCACCCTTTTCGCTATTTGCAGCGGAGCGCGCAGGGGAGAGATCCTAGGACTTAAGTGGCGCGATGTGGATTTTGAGCGTCAAACAGCTACCTTTAGAGATACAAAAAATGGCGAAACTCGCACAGTCCCTTTGAGCTTAGCTATTGTGAACTGTTTGCTTGAAGAGAGAAAGAAAAGAGTGCGGATCAGTGAATATGTTTTCCCGAGCGCCAATGGGAAGCAACCTGCTGATATCCGAGGTGCCTGGGAAAACGCAGTGAAAGAAGCCGGGTTGTCCATTTGTTTCCATACACTGCGGCATACGGCAGCATCGCATCTCACTATGGGAGGCGCTTCAATGATCGAAGTCGGGGCTATCCTTGGACATAAAACGCTTGCAATGGTAAAACGGTATAGTCATCTTTCTGTGGCAGCTACGGCTAAAGTGCTTAGCCGCATGAACGAAGAGGTTTTAGGAAAAACAGTTAATGGTAGTACGTAAAGACGCAAAGATAGCGATGTTGTTAGGAGGAAGGCAAGCCTACGATCAGCTCCTAAATACCTGTTTGTCTTTAAACCTGGGAGGCGACAAAAAAGGATTAGAGTCCTTAACTCATGGTTTTTCTCACATCTCCGTTCAGCTCCACAACAAAGTGGATGAGTTTAAAAGCGAAATTTCGAAAATGCCGGTCATTGCCCTTATTCTTTTTTGGGCAGAGTTAATTCGCCAAGACAAAGTGTTTGGCGATCGGTATCTTAACATGATGCAAAAGTTGGTCGAAACCGGTCTTCTCTTTTGTGGTGCGGACAAGAAAAAGACCTTTACTCTCAAAGATCTTTCCCTCCAAGAGCCTTCCCATATTATCGATGAGATCCGTTCTTTTCAGAACTGGCCTCTTGATAAAAGAGAAGACTATGTCCTCCTTTACAAGAACTTCTCTTCGTGGTTATCGAAAGAAACGTTCGGTTATATCCCGGAAGCAAAAGATCTTGACCGTGAAGCCACTCTCAGAAGGCGCATTCCTTTTGAATCCTACATTGAGATTCTCCGACATCTTGATCTTCGAGAGCAAATCCTCGCTAAGATGTTTTATCTCGGTGGTCATCGAGCTCTTGAAGAAGTGCTTTCACTCAAAATTGAAGATATCGATTTTGCAGGGAAATCGATTCTTTTTATTGATGAGGCTGTTTCTTATCCCTCTCATGTGTTCCAAGACTTGAAAGCATATATTCAAGATCGCAAGAAGGGGCATGTCTTTATGGGGCGAGAAGGAGAACGAATTTCTCATACAACTCCCTTCCGCTCGCTTAAAACGGTTGTGTTCGAATTAGGATTAGATCCAACCTTCACTTTCAAGGAATTCATCAAGAACCGTTAATTTTTTTTATCTTTTTTGCAACACATATTTGCATAAAACCGCACGTCATGTTACATTCGCAGATGTCTCAATTGTCAGGAGTGTTTATGCAAATTCTAGAAACCATTATCCCGCTACGAGAGTATTGCCGAAATCATAAATGGCCACGTTTGCCGCAATGGCATCATTGGATATACGTTGGCGCACCCATTGCAAAAGCTTGTGTCAAAAGGATTGGAGGTCGTTACTTAATTGACCTCGCAGCATTTCAAAAATATGTGGAGAGCGCCTCTTTAGACGAAAAAAGAGGTGACTAATGAGATCGTTTCAAGATCGTTTGGTCAAAATGATTCACAATACGGTGATTCAGGCTCGTATTCAATCCATTTGGAAGCAAAGTCTTTCTGATATTCCAAAAGCTCAGAAGCAGCATTCTTCTCATTTTTTTCAAAACCGAACTGTAGAAGTATTTGTAAAAAGGAAACGACGATGGTGGCAAATCTAAAGGAAGCGGATTACAAGGCTCTATTGGAGTCTCAGACTGAGAAAATCATAGAGCTTTCATTAACTCCCGAAGAAAAAGTTCTTCGGGAGTTTAACAAACAATATGCCATTGTGCGCACCAGTACAACACACATTCTCTTTCAGCGGTCAGAAACGCTTTTTGAACTAGATACGCGAAGTTCCTTCAAGCAGTTTCATGAAAACGACTTTTTCATCAATTCCGAAGGTAAATCTAAAAATAAGGGGGCTTTTTGGCTCAAGCATCCATTGAGACGAACATTTGAAAATATCGTGTTTAATCCTGCTCGACCTGGGGACTATGACCATTGTTTCAATATTTTTAAGGGGTTTGCGGTAACCCCAAAGCAAGGAGATTGCAGTTTGTATTGGAAACATGTGCAAGAGGTGATTTGCAGCAATCAGCAGGAGAATTACCACTATGTGCGCAAGTGGATGGCTTGTGTGGTTCAAAAGCCGACGCTTCTTGCAACGGCGCTTGTTCTGCGAGGTCTTCAAGGAACGGGAAAAAATAAATTCGCTGAGTATTTTGGAGGGCTTTTTGGTCCCCATTTTCTCACCGTAACTAGCTTGGAGCATATCACTGGCAAGTTCAATAACCATCTCAAGTATGCCTATTTAGTTCATGCTAATGAAGCTTTATGGGGAGGTTCTAAAAAAGAGGTTGGGGCCTTAAAAGCGTTCATCACAGATCCGACCATCATGATCGAAGGAAAAGGAAGGGATGCCATTTCAATTGATAATTGTCGCCATCTCATCATATCCAGTAACGAAGATTGGGCTGTTCCTATCGATCTTGATGATCGTCGTTTTTTTGTTCTTAATGTTTCTCCCCATCGCAAGGAAGATGTCTCCTATTTTCAAGCCCTTTCTGAGCAGATGGACCAGGCAGGGCTTGCAGCGCTTCTATTTGATCTTTTGCATGAGGACTTAAGTGCATTTGACCCGAGGAAAATGCCTCCCAATGATTGTGCATTTGATATCAAGATGAAAACAGCGGGGAGCATTGAGAAGTTTTTGTTTTTCATATTGCAAGAAGGGCGGCTCGGTAAAACATCTCTGCGGAAGTGGGGCTATCTTCCATGCGAGGAATTATACGAAGATTACAAGGCGTGGTGTCAATGTGAAGGCTTGAAGCAAGAGGTGAGTTCTGAATTTGGTAAGAGGTTAAAAAAGTTGCTGTTAGTAGAAAAAAGTCGTCGTTCTATGGAGGGGGATCGTGAATGGTGGTACATGATGCCCTCTTTGGAAGAGTGCCGTAAGAGGTTCCAATCTTTTACCAAGCAAACAGATCGCATATGGGACCAATAGCTTTTCTGTTCAGGCAGTCCAAGGTGTCCAAGCGAGAAAACCGTTAGAATGGTTGCTTGGACGTCGAAATCAGTTAGAGCCTATTTAAGAGGAGATTAAAAGGGTTTTTTATCCTTTCCGTCCAAGCAGTCCAAGGTGTCCAAGCAAAAAAATTGGTTGAACTCCCATTTAATGATTCGAGCGATTTTTGCACTTGGACATCCTGGACTGCTTGGACTTTAACAGTCTACTTAAGAGGGAATATGGGATTACTTTTGTTTGTAAAAGAGGATGGACTTAATCCAAAAAGGGTCGCTTCTACCAATGGAGGAGAGTATCATTCTCCATGTCCAGGTTGTGGAGGCAAGGACAGGTTCATTATCTGGGACAAGCTTAATCGCTATTTTTGTAGGCAATGCAGAAGAAGAGGAGATGAGGTGCAATACTATCGAGATTTTCATGGGCTTTCTTACAAAGACGCTTGCCGAAGGCTTGGTATTCTCCCAAAAGAAAGAGCTCCCATATTGACTAAAAGGTCCTATGACGACCAAGAATACACAAACGATCCCCAGTTTGAGCCGCGGCAAGCAAAAACGCCTTCTGCAGAATGGAGACAGCAGGCAGCATCTTTTATTCTTTACTGCCAAGAGCAGTTGAAAAACAATTCTTTTGCATTGAAGAGTCTTTTAAATAGGGGATTTAGTCGAGAAACGATTGAGAAGTTTCATTTGGGGTTCAATCCAGATGCCCTTTGGCTTAATCGAGGTCTGTGGGGTTTAGAAGTCGAGGAAAGGAAGTTGTGGATCCCAAGAGGGATTGTGATTCCTTCCTACAGGTTAGCTACGGAAGAACCGGTTAAGCTTAAAATTCGTCGCAGCGATTGGTTGGAAGGAGATTATTTGCCCAAATATGTCGAAGTTTCAGGAAGCATGCAGACTTTTTCTGTCTATGAGAAGGCAGAAGATAAGCCCATTGTGGTAGTCGAGTCGGAGCTGGATGCGATTTTACTTCAGCAGCACGCCAATGATCTCTGCTGTGCGATGGCATTAGGAGGTGCTTCAAAGCGACCGGATGATGTGAGTCATGCATTGCTT
This sequence comes from uncultured bacterium, assembly GCA_964516795.1. Lineage (GTDB taxonomy): Bacteria > Chlamydiota > Chlamydiia > Chlamydiales > Rhabdochlamydiaceae > Acherontichlamydia. The sequence continues at coordinate 66 of CAZEYJ010000120.1, read as the reverse complement.
GTTAGAGTCCGGGCTATTCTCTTTTCTCTCGATGTGGATGCGGCAGGAGCTAAGGCATACCGTTGG
>CAZEYJ010000119.1:0-5747 GCA_964516795.1 uncultured bacterium | reverse complement strand
GGGTCCGTTTGGGCCCCATTTTTTTTGCCCGCTTTTCCTGGCTTTACAGCTAAAAAGTCCGTTTTTCAAAAAAAACACAAACACTAGCTATCAATGACTTACGTCAATGTAAAGCCGCTTTACATTGACGTAAGTCATTGATAATCCAATAAAAACAAAACGAACACAAAAAAGATAACAGACTGAAAATAAAAACATTACGTCGTTGTAAAGCCAGAAAATCGATCATTTCACGATGTTGGCAACGATCTCAACATGTTCTGTTCCTGGAAAGAAAAGGAAAGATTCTTTCCTTGCCAACCGCCACCCGAGCTCTTGGAAGAGTTTGAGATCTCGCTCAAAAGTCACCTGGTTGCAGCTGATGTAGGTAACCCCCTTTCCTTGAGAAGCGATTTTTTTCACAAGCGAAGAGGGAAGCCCCTTTCTCGGCGGGTCGACAATGACCCACCCTTCAATAGGAGCGTTTGAAGCGTCAAGAGTTAGGTATTCATAGCCTGGCATCTTTGGAAATGTGAGAGCAGCGTAAGGGTTGCTCTCCACAAGCGTAAACTCGCGACGACCGTTTTGGAGATTGAGAGAAATCGCCCCAGCTCCAGCGTATAGCTCTGTGATCTTTCCTTCCTTGGGCACCCAATCATCGAGCTCCTCTAGCAGCGTACTAAACAAAGAGAGATGAGCTTGAAGAAAGGCGGCTGGATGAAGAGAAAGATCTACTTTTCCAATTCGATGAGTGAGGTAAGCGGCTCCAGCAACCGGAATCCAAATTTTCCCAAAAATGGTGTTGGTAGCCTCTTTTTGAACGTTGATCCAAACTGAATAGCGTTGGAGAGCTGGGAAAAGAGGAACCACCAACTCTGGGTCGGTGGCTACTAGCACAATTTCGGTTCCCACAGTAATCTGCAGATAGCGAAGCCCACGCCCTGTTTCAGCATAAATAGGAATATCAGACGCTTGTAAAGCCAGGGAAATATCCTTAACAGCTTGATTGATAGCAGGATGATGCGCCTGGCAATTCGGGATCGGAACGACATTGTGGCTATCTGCCTGAAAAAGACCGATCGTTTTCCCCTGACCCACTGCCAGTTTTGCTCGATAGCGCCAACCAAGAAGGAGCCCCGTCCTTAAGTCAGAAGGAGATCGAGGAATTCCAGGAATCGAACATCCAGAACAGAGCCCGTAATGGGGGCACTTTGTGGAAAACAGGGTTGATAGGTGTTCAAATTGCGTTGATAACATGAGAGCCTAAGAGTTTCATTTCAGATTTCAACGTCTGTGAACAGGGTTGTGAACATTTTTTTCTCCTAGGAAGCACCCCTAGTCTATCAACATTCCCACATGTTCTAAAGAAGAAGATCTATCTAGATATATATCTTCTTTTAAAAAGAGAGGCTCTCCTTTCTTAAATCAGTGTAAGTGTCTTATAGTAAAAGGGGATCTCGTTTTTAGTGGAGAAATCTTCTCTTGAAGGTATAATCGGAGGCTATGTTTGAACCAGACCTCTTTTTTGATCTTGCTCACTTTGTTCATCGAGGGCTGTTTAAAAAGGGGAAGCCTGTTTGGTCTGTTCTGGACGAACTGGAGCCTTATTTGGAAGGTTTGGTCCATCAGATTGAAGGTTCCATTCCATCTCATGCGACATGCGAGCGGATGGAAAAGATTTCAATTGGCAAGGGGGTGGTGATTGAACCCGGCGTTCACATCCAGGGACCTTGCTGGATTGGTCCTGGTGCGATTTTGCGTCACGGATCTTATATACGAGGAGGATGCATCATCGGAGCTCATGCGGTGGTTGGGCATGTTTCAGAGATCAAACATTCGATTTTGCTAGACGCCAGTTCAGCCGCTCATTTTTGCTATGTGGGGGACTCGATTGTAGGAAGAGGAGCAAATTTAGGAGCAGGGGTGAAGTGTGCGAATTTGCGATTGGATAAGAAAGAGGTGAAGATTGAGGGGGCTTTAACGGGGAGAAAAAAATTGGGTGCTATTGTGGGGGACGGGGTGCAGGTGGGATGCAATGCAGTCTTAAGTCCTGGAACGGTAATGGGGAAAAATAGTGCAGCTTATCCCCTCGCTCTTGTTCGGGGAACGGTTCCATCTGGCGCTTTGTTTAAAGACAATCGGATTGAGGTCGTTTGATGGAGCGTTACCGAAGCGCAATTAATGGGGAGATCTCTTTGTATCTTGAACGTCTTTTAGAGAGAAATCGATTGAGCGAGGCGATCGCCTATTCGCTTCTTTCGGGAGGAAAAAGACTGCGGCCTATTTTGGTGCTGATCATCGCTGATGCAATTGGAAATTTAGAAGGGGCAAGAAAGGCCGCTTTTGCAGTTGAGTGCTTTCATACTGCTTCCTTGATCGCTGACGATCTCCCTTGTATGGATGATGATGACTTTAGGAGAGAACGCCCTTCCCTTCATAAAGTATTCGGCCAAGATATTGCCCTTTTAGCAAGTTATACGCTGATCGCGGCGGGTTACGAGGCGATCGGAGAGGGGGGTAGGAACGCCGAGAAAGGGGAAGATCGGGTGTTGCTTGCCCTTGAGACGATCGGTCGATCTGCGGGGTTAAAAGGCGCTACAGGCGGGCAGTTTCTCGATCTTCATGCCGAGAACAAGGATCTCGAAACCGTTTTGACGATCATTGAGAGAAAAACAGTAACGCTTTTTCAACTTTCTTTTAGTTTAGGTTGGATTTTCGGAGGTGGATCGATGAACGAAATTGGGGCGCTTGAAGAAACAGCAGCCCATCTCGGGCGCGCTTTTCAGGTAGCCGATGATCTGGAGGATATGGGGCAAAAAAAGGGGACAAATATTGCTTCTCTTCTCGGAAAAGAGGGTGCGTTTTTACTTTTTCAAAAAGAGATGGAGCTTTTTGTGAAGGGGGCAAAGAGGCTCTCTCTTTGGAAAGAGCCTCTTGAGAGTCTTGTCACCTCTTTTCTTCAGCCGATCGTTGCAGGATCAAGGATGGGTTTCGGCGCGAGCGCTTTTGCATAAACGAGTTTTTCAACTTCTTCAGTAAGCTTTCCGTTTTTCTCGAGTTCTTCCCGAGCAGCGTCTCTTCCTTGTCCGAGGCGCTGATTTTGAAAGCTAAACCAGGTTCCCTTTTTGTCAATGATTCCGAGATCAACGCCTACGTCGATGAGGGATCCAGTGTGGGAAATTCCTCTGTTGAATAGGATGTCAAATTCAGCTTGTGTAAAGGGAGGTGAGCATTTGTTTTTGACGACTTTGACTCGAACGCGCGAGCCAATCTCGGTGGTATTGTCAACCCCTTTAATTCCAGAAATCCGCCGAATATCAAGACGCACCGAGGAGTAAAACTTGAGGGCGCGACCGCCGGTTGTCGTTTCGGGATTGCCAAACATGACGCCGATTTTTTCACGAATCTGGTTGATGAAGATTGCGCAGGTGTTGCTTCTGGCGAGCGTGGCTGTTAGTTTTCGAAGAGCTTGCGACATCATGCGTGCTTGAAGTCCCATGTGCTGATCCCCAATTTCCCCTTCGAGTTCTGCTTTGGGAACAAGAGCTGCTACCGAGTCAACCACGATCACATCTACTGCATTCGATCGAGCAAGCGTTTCAGCGATGTTCAAAGCTTCCTCGCCGTTATCGGGCTGTGAAATCATCAGATCGTTGATGTTCACCCCAATTTTTGCAGCATAAACTGGATCAAGTGCATGTTCCGCATCGATATAAGCAGCAAGACCGCCAGCTTTTTGAGCATTGGCGACAATATGAGTGGCCAAAGTGGATTTGCCGGATGATTCGGGCCCGTAAATCTCAACGATTCGCCCGCGCGGAATTCCCCCGATTCCAAGAGCAATGTCAAGCGCAATTGACCCCGTTTTGATGGTGCTGTAGCCTTGAAGATTGTGCTGTCCAAGAGCCATGATGGCCCCATCTCCAAACTGCTTTTTAATCTGTGCGATAGCTAACTCGAGCGCTCTCCGTTTTTCTGACATGGAAATCTCCTTGATTGGCTCCATTATTACATAAAATCGATTTTCTGCTTCAATGCGGTTTGATGCAGATCTTAGCTGGAGACATTGGAGGCACGCACACAAGGCTGGCTCTCTTTGATGGGAAAAAGCTTGTTGAAAAACAGGTGTTTGATAGCCAAAAATTTTCAGGACTGATTCCGATTTTAGAGCAGTTTGTGAAAACACCTGTTTCAGTCGCTTGTTTTGGGGTGGCAGGGCCTGTTCGAGGCAACCGGGTCCATACAACTAACCTTCCTTGGGTACTTGACGGGACTGAAGTGGCGCGCCATCTGCGGATCGATCCCGTTTTTCTGCTCAATGATCTGGTTGCTCATGCATTTGGAATTGAAGAGATTGAAGAAAAAGATCTTTGTACCCTTCAAAAGGGAGAAAAACAGAAAGGAAATCGGGCCCTCATTGCAGCTGGAACAGGCCTCGGGGAAGCGGGCCTTTATTTTGATGGACAGCATTACCACCCATTTGCAAGTGAAGGAGGACATGTCGATTTTGCTCCTCGCACGCCTCTAGAGTCTGAGCTTTGGCTGTTCATGAAAAAAAAGGGAGGGCACGTCTCCTATGAGAGAGTTTTATCTGGTGATGGGATTTATCAGATTTATCAGTTTCTCATTGAAACTAGGAGAGGAAAACCGAATCCCGCTGTCAGAAAAACAGAAGATTTGAAGCCAGATCAAGACGCAACAGCTAGGCAAGCAATTGAAATGTTTGTTTCCATTTATGGAGCTGAGACTGGAAACCTTGCTCTGAAATTTTTAAGCCTGGGCGGCATTTATTTGGCGGGAGGGATAGCCACCCATTTTGTAGAGGAATTAAAAAAAGAGAGCTTTCTCAAAGCCTTTTTGGACAAAGGGCGGTTTCAGGAATTGCTCCGTACCATACCGATACACATCATTGTAAATGAAGAAAGCGCTCTTTTAGGAGCGGCGGCCTATGCGAGAAAAAAAGGATGAAAGAAAAAGTTCCTGAAAAAGATCGGTGGGGGCCGTTTGTGTCCAACCGTGCCTGGGGTACAGTAAGAGAAGACTATAGCGAAAATGGAGATGCGTGGAGTTTTTTCCCCTTTGACCATGCCCACTTACGCGCTTTTCGTTGGGGAGAAGACGCCATTGCAGGTCTTTCTGATCGCTATCAAGTCCTCATCTTCGCCCCCGCGTTTTGGAACGGGAAAGACCCGATTTTGAAAGAAAGACTCTTTGGCCTTAACCCTTACGAGGCCAATCATGGCGAAGATGTAAAAGAGCTTTACTACCCGCTCGACGCAAACCCAGACCATTCCTACCTCAAATTCCTCTACAAATATCCTCAAGAAACCTTTCCTTATGATCAATTAAGAAAAGAGGGAAAAAAGAGAGGAAAGGAAGAAAGAGAGTATGAAATTTTAGATACCGGGATTTTTGACCAAGACCGGTATTTTGACAGCACAATTGAGTATGCAAAAAAGGGAGCTGACGATATCGCTATCCGAATTGAGGCGATCAATCGGGGACCCGAAGCGGCTCCTCTTCATATCCTTCCTCAGCTTCTCTTCCGCAATCAATGGAGCTGGTGGAGTAAACCTGATCCACGCCCAAAAATTTTTTCTGAAGATCATGCTTTAGTCGCTGACGATTCTCTCCTTCTCTCCCCTCATTTATTAAAAAATGAATACCATCTTGGCAAAAGATATCTAAGTTTTTCTAAAGAACCTGTTCTTCTTTTTACTGAAAATGAGACAAATCGAGAGCGTTTATGGAACGAGCCTAATTTGACC
>CAZEYJ010000118.1:0-15504 GCA_964516795.1 uncultured bacterium | reverse complement strand
ATCTCCGGCCATGACGAGCTGAGGGGTAGCCATCCCGAGGTTCTCAGAGGCGGCCAGCCCTTGGAACTCTTTTTTCTTTTTTCCTAGCTCCCCTTCGGAGCTCCCTTCGGCTCCGGCTGAAATGGGGGTCGATAGAGCGCGCTCTTCGGCGTTTTCAATTGCCTGTTTTTCCTCTGTTTTCAAAAGTTGGAAAGGCATCGGCTTTTGGGCCGGCTTTTCAGCTTGCATCCCTTGCTCTTCTCCTATTTTCCGCAGCTCGCTGGATGGAGGGAGTTCAGCGACCGGGGGCTTTTGGGCCGGCTGGGCTTGGGAGCTTTGCTGAGGCTGTTTGTTTTGGCCCGCTTCAGATGTTGAGATTGGCTGCTGAGGTTGTATTGTAGAGGAGGGTTGCACTCCGGGGGGCTGCTGTGGCGAGGGTTGTTGAGGTTGGGCTTGCGTTGAGGAGGAAACAGTGAAGACAGATGCCGATTGAGCGTTCCAGGGAGTTTCTTGCTCAGGTTCTACAGCGGGGCCAGGTGGAGGCGCTGCCTGGGAGGATTGGGCTGGAGAGGAGGCAAACGCTTTTTTTTCTCCGGTCTGCTCTGTCGGGCCGGTCTGTTTTTGGAGATCAAAAGGAGAGACTTGGGACGTAGGTGTTGTTTCCGGTTCCGGAACGGTTTCCGGTTCTTCCTCTTCTTCTTCAGCTTGCTGCTTCCGTTTTTTTTGCTGTTCCGCGTCAGACTCGTTGACCTGGGCCATTTTACGCGTCATCTCAGTTTTGAACTTGTCCTGATCCGCGCTTGTTCTTTCATGTCGCCGGATACTGTCGGGAATTCCAACAGGGCCGATGATGGGTTCGATTTCTGACATAACAGGCATTCCTCATAGCGAATAGCACAGAACCCACTCATACCCGATCTCCCCCCCACTTGTCCAGCAGCTTTGTTAATGTCAGCTCAGTTTTAAAAGCTTGGCCTTTTCGAGGACCCCCATATCACATGTCGGAAACACGGCACTGCGTGTCCGCGTTTCCGACATGTCTATTTTGGCCCCTCGAAAAGCTAACCTTTAAAAAATGATTTAATTGCGTCTGTCTTATTAGGTTTTTTTGCGGGATTTTTTGCGGACGTGCATGGCGGAGCCCAGCTCGTCGCTTTCGACCCCTTCGATGTGCTCGAGGACTATCTTCATCTCCTTTTCCCACTCTTCTCGGTGTATGCGGAGCTTTTCGACGTCCTGCTGTTTTTTGAGGAAATCCTGGCGGGCGATCTCGACTTGTTTCTTGGCATTTTCGACATGCTTTTGCTGGTCTTTGACTTTGACCTCTTTGGTTCGGAGCTTTTCGTCGACGACTTTGAGATAGACTTTCATCTGCTGGAGTTTATCGGTCGATGTGCCTGCGTCGAGGTTTTCTCGGAGCTGCTGGAGCTTGGCTTGCCGGTGGTCTTTGACTTGGTCCCGCTCTTTTTCGACGACCTTGAGCTTCTCCTCTTCTCGCGTCAGCGCCTCTTTTTTTTCTTTCAAAGCTTTTTCAGCCTCTTCGAGTTTTTTGGCTTTGATGGTCGCGACTTGCTCTAGGGGGTATTTTTCCGGTTGTTTCACAGGGGGGCTCAGCGGAAGAGGGCTTTGAGTTGCTGGAGGGTCTCTTCAAAGCTCGATTTTTCATCGATCTGCTGTCTTAAGAAGCGGTTGACCTTGTCGATGTATTTAATGGCAAAGTCTGCCCCTTTGTCGGAACCGGGCTTATATTCTCCGATCCGGATCAAGAGCTCATTTTTTTTGTAGTTGGCCAGGACCTCGCGGATTTTGCCGATGAGCTGCAGATGTTCTTTGTCGACGATATGAGGGAGGATACGGCTGATCGATCCGAGGACGTCGATCGCAGGATAATGGTATTGGCGGGCGAGCTCAGAGGAGAGGATAATATGCCCGTCGAGGATCGAGCGGACTTCGTCGGAAACGGGCTCATTCATGTCATCGCCGGCAACGAGGATGGTATAGAAGGCGGTCATCGAGCCTTTTTCAGAATTTCCCGATCTTTCGAGGAGGCGGGGGAGAGTGGCAAAGACCGATGGGGTGAATCCTGCGCGGGCAGGAGGTTCTCCTGCTGCAAGGCCGATTTCGCGCAAGGCCCTTGCAAAGCGGGTCACAGAGTCCATCATGAGGATCACTGTTTTGCCTTGCCCCCGAAAATACTCGGCGATCGCTGTTCCGACGTAGGCTGCATTAAGGCGGAGCTGGGCGGCTTGGTCTGAGGTGGAGACGATCACAACAGAGCGCGCCATCCCTTCTGGGCCCAAGTCGTTCTCTAAAAATTCGCGCACCTCGCGGCCCCGCTCTCCGATCAGCGAGATGACGTTGACATCGGCTTTGGCGTTTCGGGCGATCATCCCAAGGAGGGTCGACTTTCCTCCTCCTGCGGCAGCAAAAATGCCAACCCGCTGCCCTTTTCCAGTTGTCAAGACTCCATCGATGCAGCGGACCCCTGTCGAAAGAGGGTCTTTGATCATCGTCCTTTTGAGGGGGTCCGGCGGAGGGCTGATGACAGGGAAGCTCTCTTCGAGCTCAAGAGGGCCATGGGTCTCTGTATCAAGAGGCTGGCCAAGTCCGTTCAACACCCTGCCAAGCAGCTGGGGGCCGACTTTGATGTGGAGAGGAACCCTCAGAGGGATCACTTCAGAGGAAGGGCCGATGCCGGACATTTCGCCAAGAGGAGATAAGAACACTTCATCCCGAGTGAAGCCGACGACCTCTGCCATTAAAGGTTCGCCTTCTCGTTTGATCAAGCAGACCTCTCCCATTTTGACCTGGGGGACGACAGCTTTGATGAGCATGCCCACCACTTCGGTAATGCGCCCGTGGATCGTTGTGAGCTCCAAGTCTTCTAGATGGGTGATCAGCTTTTCAAAATTCGGAGGGTTTTGCATAGACTATCTTGGTTTTGAGGGAGAGGAAGGGGGCGGTGTTTCCTCGAGAAGAGCCATAAAAAGAATCAGGTCCATTCCATCTCCTTGCAATTAGATCTGTACTTGCATCAATGTTTTAAAGCCTTGCACTGCATTCGACAAGAGAACGGAGGTGTATTCCAGCTCTTGGCTCGCCTTGCTCATTTTAACTTGGACCAGCAAAAAATCGCCGGGAGAGATATTGCCTCCCTTGTCCTTTAGGCCTTGCAATTCTTTTTGGGCAGAGGTCAACTGCGCTTGGCCATCGCTCAACAATCCCAGAAATTTTCCCAAAGGACCTGAGTACTTTGTATGGTCAGATTCCGGGGGGGATTGGGCTCCTAGCTTAGCATTTGCCGCCCGTAAGTTTGTGTTAGCATCCACCAACTTATTTTTCATCAAATACTTATGAGAGGATTTGAGTTTTAGGTTGGGATAGGAGAGGTTGTTCTGCATGTCGTTGATGGTCGTCTGGGCATTGTTGACCTGGGCCAGCAGCGAATCGATTGTCGGGGCTTGGGCGAGCGGCTTTTGGCCTTGGGCCAGCTCAAAAGGGGAGACGAGGGTCGTTTTTCCAGACGCTGCCATGGGGGAGGCTTTTTCCCCTTGCATAAACGAGGCGAAGGACTGCGCTCCGATCGGGGTTTTTTCTTCACCTTCGGCAATCGCCGGCGTAGCGCCAATCTTCAGTGCGGAGCTAATATCGGCGGGGATATCTTTATCTGGCATTATCTGTTCTCTTTGTTAGAAGGCGGTTATTTTTTCTTTTTTTCAGGGGCTTTAGCTTCAACCGGAGAGGGAGTCTTTTTAACGAATTTCTCAACGAATTGAAGAGCGGAAACTGCCAGATCTTTGACCATGGGGTCTTTAGCATGGGTAGCTGAGTCTTCGAGGACCTTTTCCCCTTTAGCGACTTCAGCAGGATTCAATGACATGCTCAAACCTAAAAAGGTTTTGGCCATTTCATTAGAAGGATCGGTCTGGAGGATCTCTTCAAAAGTTTTTGCGGCTTGCTTGAGTTCGAGCTTGCAGAGATGGATATAGCCTCTGCCCACTCTAGGCAGCATATTGGCAGGGTCTAGGAGTTCTGCGGCTTTAAACAGCTTGAGGGCTGCATCTTCGTCGGCCTGGTTGACGGCGATGAATCCGGCTTCGACCATGAGGATGTAGTGTTCTTTAAATTCTTGCAGTTTTGTCATAGGATGTGACCTTGTTTTAAGTGGTTTTACAATTCTACGTTATGAGGACTTCTGGTTGCGGACCATGTTATTGATGACCGACATGACCTGAGAGACCAAGTTTGAGATCGATTCGCCGATCTGGGTGACTTGGCTCATCGAGAATTGCAGAAGCAAAAATTTGCCCGGCGTCGCGCTTGAGATCCGGCTGGCTACGGAGCGGACTTGAGAGACGACCTGGCTTTGCAGCTTGATGTATTGGCTGATGAGCGTGTTGAACGAGATGGTTGCCCACAGACTTTCTGATTTGCCCGACATGAGACTTCTCCTATAATTGGTCTATTTCTTATTTGCGATTCTAGTTAACACTTTCTGCAACGCTGCATAGCCGTGCAACAAGATGCCGTAATTGTCGTAGTCAGACGAATCAGCCCCTTGGCGCAGGAGGTTTTTAATTTCCTGGATCTTTCCCTCGCAAACTTTCAGAAGTTCTTTGATTTTTGTGGGATTGCTTTTAAGTTCCTTCTCAAGGTCAAACTCGAAAGGAGCCCGTCCTTTTTTTTCTAATCCATACATACTAGATCACTCCATTTGAGAGTTTTTTCAAATCGACAGAAACCCAAATTTGCAGACAGTCTCTAATTATTGCAGATTGTAGTTAATTCTAAATTTTATTCCATCTTTTTCGAGCAGGACCATATTTGGCAGAATATTAGTAATCACCATGCCATCTAAATTCTCGCCCAAGCTTAAAATTCGTCCATTGATGACGATGAACATGTTCTCATCATCTTTTTTAGAATAGCCGGAGACTTGGTACTGCTGCGAAATATCGATCCGCGAGGTATCAGCCGTCGTGTAGACGACAAAGTTTTTCACAGACCGCATCCCATTGAGCATTTTGAACTGCTCGACGGTATGCGTAAATTCAGAGCTTTGTTTTTGGTCCACTCTGCCAGCTAAGACGAGGTCGCCGTTGTTGAGTTGGAATGTGACCCCGCTAAACCCCTTTTCGATCAACAGCCCTTGGACTTGCGTTTGCAGATTGGTCTCGACGACGACCAAGTTGTCAAGGCGATCTAGGTAGGGGAAGTTTAAATTGAGGTAGTCGGCAAGGGCCTGGGCCTGGTCAGATGTCTGCAGGTAGCCTTTGATCACAAAACGCCCGGGGGAGACGGAGTAGATCGCCACTCCCTGCCAGTCTGAGTTGGTCTGAAGCAGCCCGTTCATGTTCTGCCAGACGTATTCGTCAACGACAGTGTTGTCATCGATGCTTGCGACAAAGGGGAGATTGTTCATTTTGTACAAAAGCTCTTGTTTGTCGACAGAGGTCAGGACGTGGCCGATGAGGAAGAGCTTTCCGTTGGCAGGGTTGAAAGAGAATTGGATGGCATCGAACCCTTTCAGGGCTTCTTGGATCTCATCATTGGGGTGTTTGGCCTCAAGCGTCACGGGCTCCGATTTAAAGAGGGCGAAGATCGAAACTAGGCAGACGAGCAGCCCGGCGGCAAAAACGCCGGTCAGGATCAGCATCCGAGTGGGGATGATCATCTCTTTCCAGTCTTTTCTCTCAGCCTCAGCTTCTCTAGCGGCAACTTCTTCTTCGACAGGGGGCAGTTCTTCTTCCGGCTTGAATGGGGCTGCAGCCGGAGGGGAAATGATCGTTTCATGGATCTGTTCTCGGTCGATTAAAAGGAAGGAAGTGGTCCCCAGTGCGACCAAGTCTTGCGATAAAAGCTCTTTTTTCTCGCCGATGAGCTCTCCATTGATCAGAACGCCGTTGCGGCTGCCGAGGTCCTCGATAAAAACATGAAAATCTTCGTCGACCGTAATCTGGGCATGTTGGCGGGAGACGCTCAAATCTTGGAAAACGATGTCGCAGACATTGGGGTCTTTCCCTAAGATATAAGAAGCGCTGCGGGCCATTCCAAACTCAGCCCCTGCGTTTGGCCCTGAGATCACTTTTAACAGCCATCGGGCATCTCCCGCTGATTCGACGCTGACAGAGGAGAGCTCTTCCGTCTCTTCGAAAGGCTCAGTCGGCTTTTCAGGGTGCGCCTCCGGTTGCTGAGGCTTGACAGGAGACTGTTCGCTGAAGCGGAAGAAGGTGCTTCCGATCTGTAAAATGTCCCCTTCGCGGAGCAAAACAGCTTCTGTGATCACTTTCCCGTTCTGCGTCGCCGGATTAACGGAGCTTAAGTTCTCCAGGATATATCCTTCGGGAGTAAGCCTACAGATCACATGCTTGCGGGAGACCATCGGGTCTTCCAGGATGATCGAGACCTCTTCAGGATCTCGCCCTAAGACCCATTCCTCGCCTTGCTCTAAACGGACGATCAGGCCATCGAGCGGGCCTTCTTCGGCAATTAAATATCCAGCCATCTACCTGTCCTACACACACTGAGTTTTATAGTCATTGTTGAACTTTGCCCATGTTGCTCAAAACGGTTGCGCAGTTTCATAAAACCGGGCGATCTCTTCTCTCCAGTAATCGACATAATTGGCAAAATCTTCAAGCGATTCTTTAAACGTTTGATAGTTCATGTCATACGGGATTACCAAGGAGAGTGTCAAGAATTTCTCTGCGTCATCAAGGCCGATCGCCCCTCCTCCGGTCCCTTGACCGAGGAAATTGGCCTTCATGAGGAAAATGAAGAGGTCCTCCCGTTTTTGTTCGAGCAGGGGAGCTAAAGGGGAGTGGAAAAAAATGCCCGGCTGCATTTGCCGGATGCTGACATGCATTTCGGAGGAAATTTTGACGAGATAGGCTTTTTGGTCGTCCTGGGCCGGCATCTCGCCGAGCTCCATTTCATCGATAAATGTTTGCAGCAACTGTTCTAACATGAGGCTAAACCCTTGAAGCCGGATTCTATCTTAAGGCCCCGGTAGAATGAAGAGCAAATGGGGCCAATCAAGCGCAGGTGCGAAGAGGCGCGCTCTCACAAATGTTTAAACATTTGAGATGTTAAATGCAAATCAAAAATTCTTTCGTTTCAAATTGAATTGCAACGTCTTTAAATTAAGATTCTTGCGGTTTAAAATTAATTCTTTATTTCTGCGTGATTATATTTAAATTTTTATTTGGTTTTTCGATTTAAATATTAATTAATCTTAAGTTTGTTATACTAAGGAATAGGGTTGCCCCCGGTATAGGAAGGTGGAATATGTTCGAAGAAGAATATAATAATTTGATGGGGTCGTTTGCTAAATTGGCAAGCGGCGAGACGGCGAATCTGGAAGGGGTGTTTAAACAGGTCTTTGCCTTTTTTGAGGCTTTGAACGGCAAGCTGAAAACCGGTTCGGAAGAAGAGAAAAAAGAAGCGATGATGATGATGAACCAGATGTACCAGCAGATGCTCCAGTATTCCAAACAGATCAGCGAAAAAACGGGGATGTCGGAGGAGCAGCTGGCCACCTATGCGGAAAATCCGAGCAATTTCTCCCCTGAGCAGTGGGAGGCAATGCAAGAGGTCCGTAAGAAGATGTTCACTGCGGGTCAAAATTTGGCCAAGTTGATGACCTCTCCAGGCCAGCAGCCCGGCAAACCTAGCGGGCCCGGCATTTCTTCAAAGCCCAAAGAAGAGAAGAAAGGGGAAGGCGGCCATCACAAGTCCTCAAGAAAATCCAAGTGGATGCGTTCCTGAAGCGATATACTGAAATAGCCTGAAGAACCGGTTTTTTTCAATGTTGATCTGATTATTTTAATTCAGAGATTGTCTCTAATGCCTTTTTAGCGTCGGTTCGCTGTTTGGGGTCCACGCGCAGCATGGCGCTGATGAGAGGATAAAACCGGTGCGCTGCCCATTTCTGGGGGATCCAACCCTCTTTTAGAGAGCGGATCCGGTCAAAGGTCAGCTTGATGTTTTCCTTAGTGCTGACCGTCGAATACCAAGGGAAGCGCTCCAAGAAAAAGAGCTGGTAGAGGGTTAGCCCCATCGCCCAGATATCGAGTCCAAAAGGGGAGGCAGGGGCGGACTCGGCCGTGCCCTTTGAGCGGAGGTAGGCATCGACCGCTTCGGGCGCTCCATAGAGAGGGGAGAAGACAAATTGTTTAAGTTCCCGTGTCTCGCGGACAGTGCAGGCCCCATTAAAATCGCATAGGACCGCTTCGGGGAGGGAAGGGCCGCTCCAGTCGCATAAGATATTGTCGGGTTTGATATCGCGGTGGATGATCTGCAAACGGTGTAGCTGCTCTAGCCCTGTAAGTAGCTGGAGGGCTATAGCGATCGCCTTTTCTTCATAGCCGGCAGCCTGCGATTTTTTGTCGATCAGCTCATTGAAGACCTTCTCCAAAGGACCATCCTCATATCGGTTTTCAATGACAACCAGGTGTTTGGCCCCATCGATCTGAAAGCGGAACCGCTCCAGCGCGCAAATGATCCCCGGCGTCCCTCGGAGCTGCAAGAGGAACTCCGATTCCCGCCACAACCCCTGAAAGCTATGCTCGCGCAGGAGGGCAGCTTCTTTCTCATCCTTGGCTTCAGTAAAGAGGAATTTAGGCCTGACAAAGGCAAAAATCTTTCCCGTTTGCAGTTCGATTGTCCTCGTTGCCGTTTTTGCCGCTCCCGATCCAAGACGCTGAGCTAAAACGTCCATGACGAGATAAATGGGGCCCTTCCAAGAATAAAGGAGGGAGAGGTGGAGGTTGGCAAAGTGGGTCAAATAGAGGCTTTTACCCCCTTGCAGCAGCGCTTGCAGGCTCCATTCCTGTTGCTGCATAGCAAAATGGGTCAGCAGCTCTGCCTGCTGTAGGATCAGCCGGTGGCGGGTTTCCCACAGGTGTTTTTCTTCATTATCCTGGGCCTGAACGATGCAGCGTTCTGTGATGTGTTCAAGCTCCTTGCTGGCGGTCTTTAAGGAGGCGGCGTAGTCGGCCGGCCCCCGCTCTTTAGCGGCAGAGAGGAGGGCCGGGAGGTGGGAGTCCAGGAGAAGCAGTTGAGCATGGATAGCCGCCTCAGCTTCAGTTAGGAGCCTGTCCTGAGGGGCAAGGGCAAGGCATCCCTTTTTAACCCCATTGAGCCACTCCTGAGCTTCCAAAAGCCTGCGTTTTGCCCTTAAGAAAGCCGTTGCAGCAGGAGGGTGGGCTTCAAATGCCTTTGCAAGCTCGGACGCTTCAGGCAAAAAGGCTGTATAGAGGGGAGCTAGAATGGTCTGCAGAGAGGCCCCTTCCTTCAGGGCTTTTTCTGCTCCGGCTGCGATCGAGGGGATTTTAACCTCATTCTCAAGCTGCTCTAGGATCAAGGCAGGGGCGCTTGTCATGCGCAGTCTCCTTAAAGGTTCAAGCCGCTTATACCAAAATCAAATGATTTAGGGGTAAAAAAAAGCCGGCTCTTGTCGAGCCGGCCGAAAATAAGAGCGGGATCTGCTCTTACTCAGGAGGATTATCGTCCGGATGTCATCGCAGCCATGAAGCTTTGTTGAGCGCTTAAGTTGGCTCCGATATTTTTTACGATTTCCTGCCACAGCGATTGCAACTGCTGCTGGCTGAATTGGGCAGCTTGGGCTCCCGCTTCTTTTGCTCCCGCTTCTTGCGTTGCGATTGCTTTGCCCATATCGAAACCGGCTTTTCCTGTTTGGTTGATAAATTCAGTGATCATCTTGTTATAGCCGCGCTTAGCTGTCCATTTTCCGTTAGTCGCTTCGATCGCTTTGTACTGGTTGTTGATCGCTTGGTCAGAGTTCTCTTTGATTTTTTGCAGAGCAGCTCTGTCAGCATCGCTATTTGTCGCGCTATTGATCGTCTCGACCGATTTTTGTGTGTCGATTGCCTTCATTCTTTCTTCTAGGTTAGCCCGACCTTTTTCAGTACTGAAATAAGCATCGGCATCTTCCTGGGACTCGAACCCTTTGCTTCGCGTAATTTCAGCACGTGCATCTAGTTCAGTTTCAGATGGGTTCGCAGGATCGATGATAGGTTTGGAAGTTAGGTTGCTGTCAGCCAGGTCTTTGAGTTCTGGGTTAGCGATAACCGCTTCAGCACCTTGCCCTACTTCACCTTGAACCATGTTAGGAGCGCCGCCCAGTTGAGTCAGCTTGTTGGTTGCTGCTGTGTTGATCTGTTGGAGGTTAGCCAGTTCGTTGGTTTGTTTTGACAGTGTGTTGCCGAGATCTTGAGCAGAACCTTCGCCAAAGTTGACGTTGTCGGCGAGAAGCCCGCCAATGGTAGTCGTAGCGCCCAGGAGGGATGCACCCATGTCCAGCCAAGAAGAAAGGGCTTGTTTATTGGCCCTGGCTTCGGTAAGCGCCTGTTGCGCTTGGCTAGATGCCAATTGGAAGTGTGTATTTTCGATGTTCATCTCGGTCAACTGGAGGTTGATCAGGGAAAGCAGGGCGCAGGCTTGTAAAAAGGATCCGTATGAGATGTAGCTGCTTCCTTGGCAGCTGCCGATCCCGCCTACTCCAGCTCCGGTGTTTGTCGCTGTCGACTGCTGGTTGTTCTCAGCTGGGGCTAAAGGATTATTGTTGATAACTTCTGTTGCCATAGTTTTTAAAACTCCTGTTTTTTATGATTTATTTTTTTTATTATTATTAAGCGTGTGTGGCTTGGGCTGATGCGCTCATCATGCCGGCAAATTCGTTGTACATCCCTTGGATCGCCGAGAGGTCTTGCTGGATTGTTTCGCCGGTAGCCTTGAGCGAGCTTTCGTTAGTCTGACTAAATTGGTCCATGATGTATTGCAAGTTTTGCAGGTTCGCTTGGATTTCACCGTTCTGTTCTGTCAAGCCAGCAATCTTGCCGCTTTCGATACCTGAACCGATTTGGCCGGCGGCCGTCCCGACTAAGGCAACACCCGTCATGACTCTTAAGAAGTTGATGAGCCCGGACGCTTGCGAGAAGAGGGCTGAACTTGAAGTCGCCATCGACATCATACCGGCAGCTGATCCGGCTGTCATCAACAGGGTAAGGCCTTGAGTGATCCCGTTAGCGATGATTTTAGCTTTTGTTCCATCGGTCCCCGATAGAGCTAAAGCATCATCGGTCCCTCCGGATTGGCTCCAAGCTAGGGATGCGCCCAGCATCGCTCGGTTGAGGTTCATCGACTTATTAAATGGATTGACTGTATTGAGCAGTTCTTTGACTTGGTCTTTGAACCCTTTTTCTATTTGCTGCTCAGTCTGGTCAGTGACTGTTTGCTCAACGCGCTGAGTGGTCATTTCGCTCATCGTGCTGATGCCTCCAGCTCCCTCGGAAGCCCCTTCGGCAGCGATTTCTGTCATTTCAATTCCACCTTCAGAGCCGGCTTCATCTGCACCAGTTGTTAAAGCTTCTTCACCGGCCATTTCAGCAACGGCAGCACCATCGCTAAGAAGGCTAGCAGCAGCAGCTCCTGTAGCTACAGTCACAGCTGTAATGATAACGGTTGAGATAGCGGCGCCGATCATATTAGCCACATTTGCGTCCACACCCGCGGCCTGCAGCCCCTTCGAAATTCCTTCTGCCATCGGCTTTGCTGCAAACTGGGATAAGATGAGGGCAACGGCAAGCGGAGCTGCGAGCTCAGGGGCAACTACTGCCACGAGAGCGACTCCTGCGACTTCTGCAATCATTTTGGAATGTGAAGCAATTTTTCCGAAAAAGCCTTTTTTCTTATCATCCTCAATTTGCTGTTGGTAGTTGTCTTCAGCTTGTTGCTGTTGCGCTTGAGCTACAACGAGGCTCGCGCCCTCCGCATCAGCAGTAATCGTGCCGACTTGTGCAGCATTGGCTGCAACTGTCGAAGAGACCTCAGATAAAGTTCCGGCGATCGAGCTAAGGGCTGCGGCCAAAGCGAGAAGGCCCGTCGACTTAGTTGTCGAGTTGTTTGCTTGAGCCGAGTTGTTTACTTGGCAAGAATCTGTATTATTGGTAACTGCTGCCATAATATTGTGCCTTTATTTTTATAGTTAATCTGTTTATTTTTTAGCTTGCTGTCAAAGAGGCGTCGAAGGCAGCTTTTGATGAGATCGCATCGTAGATCTGCATCATGGCCTGCATTGCTTGCATTGATAGCTGGAGAAGGGTATTGAACCCTTGCATCTGCGATTGGAGTGTCGACATCCCCATTTGCCCTGCTTGCTGCACTGTGCTAAATTCTGTACTGTCTGCCTGGAGCTCATCTGAAACTTCAGGATCGCTAAAATCGGTGTTTTTATTGTTAACAATTGCGTTCATGCTATCACTGATTTTTTGCAAGCTTGCCATGACCGCATTCGAGAGCTTGATGTCTGCATTTCCGAAGATTTTTGCCGAGTCTGATTCGTTTTCTGTTAAGGTCATCTGTTTGTTGTTGAGGCTCATCATCGCGACGAGAAGAAACAGCATGCCGTTGTGAACGGGTACTCCTGGAGGAGGGCCTACAGGAGGGCCTACGACGATGGTTGATATTTGGGAGTTGTCTACCGGTGTACCCATATAATTTTCCTTTTTTATTTCTTTTATTATTTCTCTGTTATTACAACAGAGTATATCTCCTCGATATTCATTCTATCATAAAAGCAATTAATATAAACGTAATTTTTAAAAAATCTGTTAATTTAATGTTAATGTCGTTGGTTGTTAGCTTGTTCTGAAACAGCTTTTTTTTCTCTATTATTTTTTCGTTTTTATTAAGATCTTGTAAGCCTTACTCGGCGATCCCATTGAGCTGCAGGCTCTTTGGAGTTAATTCTTAACTAATTGGTTGTCAATTGGTTATTTGTTGTGTTCTATTTTTTGAGGGGTGGTTCAGAAGGGGGAAAACAAGAAGGCCCAGCCTTTTGGGCTGGGCCTTCTCTCGAAGTCCTTTAAGCGGCCAAACGTTAAGATGAGCGCTGGCTTTGTACCCAGTAGTTCTTCTCGTCGATGATCGATTTTCCGCTACTTTTGGTGCTTCCTTCGTACTGCTGAATGGTTGACATCATCGCTTTCAGAAGACCTTGGATCTGAGACTGGATACTGTTGTTAGAAGATGTTTCTGTATTTAATGAACTTGTCAAGTTGTTCACGTCGGCTGAATAAGGAGAAACGGTAGGGTCAGTGGGGTCGCTGCCAGAACCGGAGATCGGGGCATTAGCGTAGCTTTGAAGATTCGTAGCGTAGTAATACTGAGGAGTTCCTTGTGATTCATATTGATGAGGATCAGTGGTTCCTGCAGCCGGTTGTGAGAGGGCTTGGGTCGCACTTTGCCAAGCTTGAATACTGTCGATCATTGACGAAGCGTAGTTATCGTCGCACCAACCGTAGTATGGGCTAGATGTGTTTGAGGTGTCTTCGAACATGGTTTGTAGAGTGCTCTGCGCTTCGTTAGCTTCGTTATATTTATCGTTGTATTCATTAATGATGTCTTGGTTGCTAGTCGTGCTGCCGTCGCTGTTTGTCGTTGTGCCGGTTGGATCGTTACACGCATTGATATAAGTTTGGCTGTTTGAAGCGAGGTAGTTGTCGTCTTCTTGGGTGATGTTAATCAAATTAAGAACGTCGCCTTGGGCATTCGAGTTGCTGGCCTGAATACTCATCTGAGTTGTGTCTTGAGCAGATACCAGGGCCATCACAGCAGGGATCAGGAGGTTAAAAGCGACCGATGCCGGGAGCGTGGCCATCATGCCGAGAACAGTATTGAGCTTCTGCTCTTGCTGTTGCAGCTGGACATTTCTTAGATAGTTCGTCTCGTTGACGTTGTATGTCCAGTCGTTATAAGAGCTCTGGACTTGGTCTGAGCCTGAAGGAGATGACATAGGCCTTTTCCTTTTATTAGGGTTTTAATGTTTTTTAGTTCTCTTTTTAGTTTAAAACTACAAGAGAACATATCCTCTCGATATTTATTTTATCACGCTGCTATTTAATTTTAACTAAATATTTAAAGATTGTTTTATTTTAATGTTAAGGTGGTTCGTAGTTAGTTGCTTAGAAAGAGATGTTTTTTATGAGTCTTTTTCGTCTGTTTTATTAGGGTTTTGTTAAGAACTGGAGTTGAGCTGGTTTCGAATAGAGGCATCTAAAATCCCTGCAGAATCTTGTTGTATTGTCTTAAGTTGTTTATTTTAAGATTGTTGAGTAATAACTAAAAAGTTCGTAATCGGGATCTGATGGAAATTAAAGAGGGTGGTTGGTTCGGTAAAAAGATCTAAAAAATTTATTGGCTGTTGTTTGTTTTTAATGCGTGTTGTGTTAACATTAACTCATAAGATAATAATGCAATTATAATAATATAAGAGGTTGTTTTTATGAGTCCAACAACACCTGTGGGAAGTTCTTCTTTAGGAACACGGTCTCCACCACATGATCTAGCGCACCCAGAAGATGAGGAGGTTGATGGGTTTTCTTTGCCTCGGGCTGCTTTAAGAGATCCAGTCGAAGGTGTTGAATTTAATTTCGACCCTAGGACTTCGCCCTCTTTTTCTGGTTCATCATTGTCCACTGGACGCCAGGTCAGAATCCTTGCTGAACCCCATTTGATTAATTCAACGTCTTCCGGGTCATCAATTGCAAGTGCGCCTGAAGAAAGTATCCGTTTCAATATAGAAGAGGTTGAGGATGTTGCTGAAAGAGTGAATACGGTCTTTTTTAATTTGCTGGCAAATAAGAAAGGGGATTATTACGAAGCGGCAGAGCAGGACCAGAAGACGCTCGACGAGGTTTTTGCTGCAGTTAAAGGCCATTGCCAAAATCAGGAGAGCGGAGGCGACATTCAGCGTTTTGAAATCCATTGGTCTAAAGGATTAGTGAAGTATAGGATTGAAGGAAGAGAAGTCATTAGATCTTTTGATGAAATTAACGAATCGGCTTCTGAAGAGGTCAAGGAATCGATTGCAGAGGGGGAGCAGGCTATCGTTAGAGTGAACCATGGCCGGTCGGTTAGGGCAAAAGAGTTTAACCCTGTTGGCAAGGGGACTATAGGCGGACAGAAGGCTTTAGTCCGTCCTTCATATCTAGCCTCTGCGCTGCCAACATCCCTAGGATCAGTGACGAATGGGGAGGCAATTGAGATGCTCCCTTCTCTGCCGGGAGCTAATGCAGCTGACCGCTCAACCCAAGTCTCAGCTGCTATGTCCCGAATGGGCGCGGCAGAAAAGATGATTGGAAAGATTAAGGAAGTGGCGATTCAAAAAAGAGATGCTTTGCAAGGAGATATAGCTGATTTAGAGCAGCAAAAGAACGTCGCTGGAGCAGATGTTGCGGATCTTTCTAGGCAAATTGAGGCGAAAAATCATGATTTGGACGTAATAAGACAGCGTTTAGGGTTGCTTGATGGAATTGATGGATTTGCCTTGAATGCGGCATTAGCCGCTTATCCAGGTCCTGACGCTAGTCCTCAAGCAGTGTTGAGAGCGGTACAAAGCGTGTATCAACAGATAGAAAACACCTCTGAACAGTTGCGCCTGCAGAAAAATGAAGAGCTTTCTTCAAGGATGTGGGTTCCTGATCTGCCTTTAATCGGCCGTTT
>CAZEYJ010000117.1:0-1546 GCA_964516795.1 uncultured bacterium | reverse complement strand
TTGTCCCCTAACCTCCCTTAGACGCGATCTGCGGCGGCTTTTCTTGACGTTGTTTCGATATAAGAGCCTGTCTACAAGCTTGGGTTTCGTCGAATTTTTGGATTATTTCAGCCGATTTTTTACTTCTTTTCTTGGGAGTTGTATTAACTTTTTTGTATAATGCGCCAAAACAGCCTGAAGGATCAGGTTTCGGTATATAGCGCTTCCACTTCAATCCTACGTAAAAAAACCGATTGAAGCGGAAGCACTATAGAATAAAAATCGTCTAAGGTCCCGATGTCAAAACAGGCGCTCATCATCAATGCAGAAAACTCGGTCCATCTTGTCTGCGAGCTTCCCCGTCTATTGAAAAAGGGAGGATATTATGTCACGGTGATGGGACAATCCCACTGGCTTCTAAGCTCTTCTTCAATTGATGAGAGGATTCCGGGCCCTGCAAGCCCCATAGAACTGATCGCAGCAGCAGCCTTGCTCATAGCAAAACGTCCCTTTGATTTGAAAATTCTGTCCTGCGATGCACTCAATTGGGCTCTTCTCGATAGCGGCATGGACCTAGCGTTAAAAATGGAGCTCTCCCCCATTAAAAATCTGGATTATCTTTATGCACTTGAAGGAAAGGTCGGCGCTGCTCAAATGAGAAAAACGCTGGGGATCTCCTCTCCTCCTTCACAGCCTGCCCGCTCGCTAGAAGAAGCTGCAGAGATCGCCTCTGAGCTGGGGTTTCCTGTTATCTTAAAGAGATCGCGCAGCGGAGCCGGCCTAGGCGTCGTCAAATGTTCTGCAATGCAGGAGGTGATGCAAGCCAGCCTTGCAACCGACCACCCTTTTCTCGTCGAAAAATTCCTCGAGGGAGATTTAATCAGCGTCGAACCTCTGTTTTTAGACTCCCGCCTGGCAGCTTATTCCTATTCAATGAAGACCTGTTCCGAAAATGAATACAGCCCCTCTTTAGAACGGGTGATGATGCCTTGTCCCGAGGTTGAACCGATCCTGCACACTCTAGGAAAAGAGCTCCAGCTCTCTGGCATCTTCAACCTCACCTTTCTCCGAGAGAACCGCTCGGGAAAGCATACTCTGTTTGAAATCGATTTCCGCCCGACGCGCTGGGTGCGGCATGGCGAGCTTGCCGGAGTCGATTGGTCGCTGGCGCTGCGCGATCCTTCCGCTCCGCTCCAACGGCCTGCAATTACCAAAACAATCCGCCACTTTCCAGAAGACTTAAAACATGCTGTTAAGACAAAACAGCTCGATCGGATCCTTTATTGGGCTCTGAACCGGAATAGAAGTTGGGGGTCGCTCCCCTTTCGAGACCTAAAATTTCTATCAACAATGGGTGCACACTCTATTAAAAAAATCCTGAGGCGCTTGTTGCGCCCCAGGCGTGTCTAGGCTTGCCCCCTTAATCGACTTCGTCAATGTTGGGAGTCGTTTTTTTAATTTTATTAATCTGTGTTGCAACTGGTGCGCACTCCCGTGGCGTTAATGCCAGAACAATAAATAGCTAAATTAAAATGTAGTTTATGTATGGTAACAGTTCTTTAATTAA
>CAZEYJ010000116.1:0-3216 GCA_964516795.1 uncultured bacterium | reverse complement strand
CCTCTCCGTAGAATAGGGGGGTCAGGCTCATTAATGCTCCGCTGTCAGGAGCGATGGTGCCAAGGAGGGTTGACTTGGTGAGCTGATAGCCGGTCTCTTCTTTGAGCTCGCGGAGGGCTGCTTGCTCCAAACTCTCTCCCTCTTTTTTCTGGCCGCGGGGGAGTTCGATCTCCCAGCTGCGGGTTGCATGCCGGTAGTTGAGGTTCACAACGATTTTTTTATTGGCCAGGATAGGGAGGACGGCTACTCCGGGGATCCCGTCCATGCCGGATTTCCAAAGGAGCCTGTCATAGGTCCCATAGACGCCTGAAGGGAAGATGACGGCATCCCGAACCCACATCCAGTAGTTGTCTTCAGCAACAATTCCGACGAAGCTCCATTTTTCAGCTATGGGCTCGGCGACCCCCTTAGAGATCAGGCGGAGCTTGGTCTGGTTCTCGATTTTTTTAATTTGTTCCTGGTTGAGGACAATTTCAATTTCCCCTTTGCGCCAAGAACCCAAGGGAGCTGCGGACAAGCTGCCGCTCTGCATGAGCTTAAGATATTGGGAGAGGCGGTTTTGGATTTGGCTTTCTAGGGTGTTGACTTCTTTTGCCTGCAGGGGCTCTGCATTTTGGGCAGCGGGACAGAGGGAGGGCATTAAGGCGAGGGCCGCTGTGTAAGCAAATTTTCTAATTTTGAGCGAGCTGAAAAGGGATGTTTTTGGCATAGATACCTCAAGGGTAGGTTCCGAGTATCGCACTTTGCTGGGATTATCGGCAAGGGGTTGCCTTTATCTGCTGCAGTACATTACAATTCCCTCAAGAGAATTTTAGAGGGATCTTATGAGATATTGCCCATCGCATTTTGAGACGAGCAGGTGGAAAACCCGCGAAGTGAAAGTCGGCAAAGTTGGGATCGGCGGCGGCAATCCGGTCCGGATCCAATCAATGACGACCTCGAATACCCGGGATGCCGATGCGACGGTCGATCAGATCATCCGCCTTGCAGATGCCGGCTGTGAAATCGTCAGAGTGACCGTCCAGGGGATGAAAGAGGCGGATTCCTGCGAGGCGATTAAAAACAGTCTTTTACAGAAAGGGTATGAGATCCCTCTTGTCGCCGATATCCATTTTTATCCTCCTGCCGCAAGCCGCGTCGTCGATTTTGTCGATAAAGTCAGGATCAATCCGGGCAATTTCGTCGATAGGCGGGCGACATTTCGAGTGATCGAGTATGACGATATGGCCTATGCTGAGGAGATCGCTAAAATCGAAGAGACGTTTTCCCCTTTGGTCGAGAAGTGCAAACGCCTGAAGCGCGCAATGCGGATCGGCACAAACCATGGCTCGCTTTCAGACAGGATCATGAACCGCTATGGGGATACGCCGCAAGGGATGGTCGAATCGGCCCTCGAATTTGCCCGCGTCTGCAGGAAGCTCGACTATCACGATTTTGTTTTTTCCATGAAAGCAAGCAACCCGATCGTCATGGTCCAAGCTTATCGCCTGTTGGTTGCGGAGATGATCCGTTTAGGCTGGGACTATCCGCTGCATTTGGGAGTGACGGAAGCCGGCGAAGGAGAGGATGGAAGGGTCAAATCGGCGATCGGCATCGGCTCTCTTCTTTTGGACGGCCTTGGCGATACGATCCGCGTCTCTCTGACGGAGGACCCTTGGTTTGAAGTGGACCCTTGCCGCAGGCTGATCTCGTTTGCCGCTTCTTCAATGGGCAGGGGAGTGTCCCCTTTCCAAGAGTTCCACCGGGATATCAAGGCAGTGGGAAAAAGAGAGGTGCTCCGCGCCCCGGAAAGCAAGCTGCATCGGGATGGATCTGTCGTCCTTTGCGTCGAACAAAGCGATCTGCTGCACCCTGAGTTTTTTGCGCAGATCGGATGCCGCCTTCAGCTGAACCGCCCTGAAAAAACGGTTTCCACAGCGGACTTGATTTGGATTAAGCGCCTCTCTTCCGATCCTGAGGTCTTGAAGCGGGTCGAACGGCTCAATCAGCTCCAAATCGGCGTGCTCAGCTCAACGCCCGGGATAGAAGGAACGATTGTTGTGCTCAACCTTTCAGAGTGGGACGGTGTTGTTACTCCCGAAGAGCCTTACGTTGTTTGTGTCGACAGCGCCGATCAAAGCGACTGGGAGAAGTTGATCAACCGGCCATTGCAGCCTCTTTTTGTCCTTTTTGATCCTTCCGCTTCCCGTTTGCATGCAGGAAGGCAGTTTGTCGATTGGCTCAAATGCCGCTCTCTTCAGATCCCCGTCATTTTGAATTTCTCTTACTCGATGGAATGGGAGGACCTGGTGATCCAAGCTTCTGCTGAGATGGGATCTCTTCTGGCCGATGGCCTAGGGGAAGGGGTTTGTCTCGAAGCTCATTTTGATGTTGAACAGATCCGTTTGCTGAGTTTCACGATCTTGCAGG
The DNA here is from genome assembly GCA_964516795.1 of uncultured bacterium. GTDB lineage: Bacteria > Chlamydiota > Chlamydiia > Chlamydiales > Rhabdochlamydiaceae > Acherontichlamydia. The sequence continues at coordinate 807 of CAZEYJ010000116.1, read as the reverse complement.
CATCCCGTCTGCGCACTTCGAAAACGGAGTATATCTCATGTCCGGGCTGCGGAAGGACCCTCTTCGATCTGCAGCAGGTTTCAAGGCGGATCCGGGAGCGTACCGCCCATTTGCCGGGGGTTAAGATTGCGATCATGGGATGCATCGTCAACGGGCCGGGTGAAATGGCCGATGCCGATTTTGGCTACGTGGGATCAAAGGCGGGGAAGATCGATCTCTATGTGGGCAAGACCTGTGTCGAGAGGAATATCGATTTTTCTCAAGCCGATGAACGTCTGATCGATCTGATCAAAGCCCATGGGCGGTGGCAAGACCCCGAAGAAACGGCCTCTTCTCCTGAGATGGCTGGAATGCATTCATTTTAAAGATGATAACGCATTTCTTTGCATCGTAACACGACTTATGTTATCGATGCAGACGCTGAAGACGCAGAGAATTTTTTTGTTAAGATAAAAAATGGGTCCAGTTCTAAGCGCCCTCGGCGCCTGCGCTGATGGAATTTTTAGGCTTCAGAGACTTCCCGACCTGTGTATCTCTTATACACCCATCATTGTTCTAACGCCAGGATCAGGATCACATATGGTCAGTCAATTGCAAAATAACCCCAAACTCTTAATCCTGAGTGGTTAGTGCTTAATTCATTAATAATCAGTTGTTTATGGAATGTTTCTCGTCTGGTTTTCGGCCTAAAAAATATTTTCTTGCTTTAGCGGCCTTATCTAGAGCTGGTTGGGTTCTTATTACCTTGGGCGTTGATTCCCGAATTAATGGGTAAATGCTATATTGAAAGTGGAGGGTGATGAGGCC
>CAZEYJ010000115.1:0-9059 GCA_964516795.1 uncultured bacterium | reverse complement strand
AGTTCAGGAGACTCTATGAGTTGAGGGGAGGGGGAGGTTGGTCTTGAGAGGTGGGGGGTGCGGGGGGAGAGAGGTGGTAGAGAACGCAAGCGCTCGGGATGGAGGATGGCCGAGTTGAGGCGGTTCCAGACATGTTGGGCTTTAAGGGAAGAAGGGTTGATGCTGGGGAGGTTGGGGTCGGAGGCGATCTGCGCAGCGGTGCCGGAGGGGAAGAAGGGAGCTAGGGGGAAGTTGTGGGAAAGGAGGCTATGGTCGCGCTGGACGACTCCTTGGGAATCGACCTCGATAAACTCTAAATCCCTGTGGTTGAGTGCATGATAGTGATTGTTGTGGGCGTTGAGGAGGGTGTGGGTACAGTGTTCAATATGCCGCATGATGCGATCATTGTAGAGGGTTGGGTCGAGGGGTAGGAGGTTGCCTTCTTCGTCCTCGATCACCGCTCTGATGGTGTAGGTGGTGTGCCCTAAGGTGATTTCGGTAATGAACAGGGGGGTGCAGGCAGCCTGGAAGGCTGTAGGAGAGGAAGGCGGGGTCATAAGAGGAGAGCCAGATAAATGGGCCATAAGGTCTAACTTTGTTATTAAGTTGATTTGCTTTTATATAATTATATCGTTCTAATTATATGAATTCAAGTTATTGATATTTAATGCTTTGGTTTATATTTAATTTTTTACTTTGTTTTTTTTGTATATTGTTTATTTTTAGTGTTTTATGCTTTTTTGTAGAGATGGTTTTTCGTATTTTATTTGTGGTGTGCTTTTTAATTAATTAGGTGTTAAAATAGTGTTTTATTTGGCTTGTTTAATTAGTGTAAATTGATCAGTTTTTCTTACTAAGGAAATTTAAAAAAAAGTAAATCAGATGGCAACAAGAGGTCTTCATGCTTTAGATGGCAGTAGAGGTCTTCCTTCTGTTGAAGCGGGAGGGAGTGGTGCCGCATTGCCTGCTTCCCGGTCTAAGCCGTCTTCGACTTTGCCTCCTTTACGTGTCAAGCAGATGACTTCTCATGAGGCTGATGGGCTGATCAAGAAGATTATCGCGGTGGAAGGGCATCAAGATCTGAAGCCTAACCCTATTTCGGGATCGATCGGATCGACTGAAGATGTGATCGCCGATATTTCTTATTTGGGAAGGACTCTGGCGGCTTTTGGGCCGGATTCTCCTGTGTATCAGGCGATCGGTATCACAACGGGTGAAAACGCGTTCATGGGGTTTTATGCAGCCTACCGGGCTTTCAAACGGCAGGAAAGCGCTTCTAGGATCGGTGATTTTGGCGGCAAGCTCGAGGGTGGTCTGGATGCTGCGCGCGGGATCAATCAAAGTATCGGTGGCGTGTTCTATTTGGGATACCGCGGGACGATGATCGCTAGTGAGATTTACAATGTGAATGCGACGGTGTCGGCGACAACAGCCCTTGGCCAGACGACGTTCTGGATTGGGGTGGTCGGCAACGTCTTCTTTGGTTTGTTCTATGCGTTTTTGGGGTTGGCCTGCGGATATCAGCTTTACCGGGCGGGAAGGATGTTCTCTCAGCTTAAAGGAGTCCAGGAACGTTCCGATGTTTCAGGGGTGGCGCAGTTCCTGCTTGCCAAAGCGCATGCAGATGCGCATGGTCAATTGAATAAAATCAGGGGTTTACCTCCCGAGATGCAGGGGCGCTATAAAGAAGAGCTCAAAGAGCAATGCCTCGATGCGTATGCGTACCAGTTGGTCAGATGGCAGGAGAAGTTGAAAAAAGAAGGGAAGCTCGAAGGGGCTGAGCTTAGCCACCAAGCGTTCCGATGGGTCGTTGAAAAGATGTTCGGGGAGCTGGAAAAGAGTCCTCAAGCTAAGGCGGATTACGAGAGGATCTACCGCGAGAAGTTGGGAGTGGATCAGGAGGAGCTTGAGGGATTGGATCTGTCGCCGATCCATCTGTGCGGCCTGAAGGTCGATGTCGACCATAAGCAGATGCGCAGAGAGGCCCGCCTTCAGAGGGTATTTGGCGGCAAGGTGGTCAAGCAGATCCAGGATGCTCATCGCACTGGACTGCATGTGCGGTTGAACTCTGATTCTGCAGCGGTGCGGCGCGCAGCGCAAGTTGAGGCGGCCTCCTTGGAAGAGAGTGCCTTTTCTGCATTGATGAAGACGATGGCTTTATATGCTGTTCTTGTTTTTGTGGGAATTTTGGGATTGGCGCTTTCGATTGCGCTGATCGGGTTTTTCGCCTTGCCTCCGGGCTGGATGATGGCGATGACGGTCCTGACAATTGTGCTGGTCTTGGCAATGGGCGGTGCCGATGCATACTGTTGGAAGAGCGGCCTTGAATCGGGTCCTCCGGCCAAGTATGACAAGGTGTTCGTCTCTGCGATTGCTGCAGTCTTGATCGGCTCTTTAGTGCTGGCTGCCTGCTTGACGTTTTTAGGCTTTGGGTTCCCGCTTCTTCCGTTTATTGCTGCGGCGATCATGGGAGCGGCAGGTCTTGCGATTTGCGCTTATACGCTGGTGACGCTCCGCCGGCATGAGAAGAAGTGGAAGGAAGAGCATCCTGACCTTAAAAGGTTTTCCGATGAGATTAATCAGTTGCCTCGTGATGAAAGGCTTGATGAGAAGGCCCTGGCCCTGTTCAAGCTATTGCCAAAGACAGATCGTCAAGAGGTTCGCAAACATTATCTTGCAAGGACTTTAGCGAGCGATGCAAGTCAGGCTTATATCAACTCGGTGATGAGGGCTGAGGATCTCGAGGCTGTTGTTAATGAGTATCGGGTCTTGGAGCGGGCAGCGAAAAAGACAAGCAAGGAATTCTGGGCAAAATGGGAGCATGTGCGCCAAGAAGAGGATATGAGGAATGCAGAGAAGATGTCTGAGCTGTTTGAGGTGTTGAAGGCGCAGCGCCAGGAGATTGAGAACACAGGGGTCTTGCTGAGAAGTAGAAGGCTCGGAGGGCATCAGAATGTCCATCAGCAGATCGAAGAGGTTAAGCGCGATTATGAGGAGCTATACAGAGCGTTCAAGCAGAATGTCCACTACTTGAGCACGCGGGAAAACAAGGCTGGGGAATTGAGCGCAGCAGCCGCTGCCGCCGCGCGGGCAGTCCCTGCTCCAACTCCGGAGCTTAACGCAGAAGACCTCAAACGAGCCAAACAGGTCTTTATCCAGATCTTGGAAGAAAAAGCCCATAGCTAATGCTCCGTAGCTACTTTCTGTAGCTCATGCGTCAAAATAAATTTTTATGTCGCTTATGTTTAAGTGTTTATAAAACCATTTGCAGGTAATGTATCTTTTAGGATACAATAAAGTTATGGAAATTGGGATTGAGCTTTACACAACAGCTTCTGGCCAGTGCCCCTTGACGAATGGTTTAAAAGCCTGAGAGAACTTAATACCCGGGCTAAAATTCTTACGCGGCTCGACCGCTTAAAATTTGGGAATTTCGGAGATTGCAAATCTCTTGGGGATGGAATTGGTGAGCTAAGAATTCACTATGGACCGGGAATTAGAGTTTATTATTCGAAAATTGGAAATAAGATCGTGCTCTTGTTGTGCGGAGGAGATAAAAGCTCGCAGACTAAGGACGTTAATAAAGCTAAGGAGTATTTAAAAGAATATCAATCGAGAGGGAAGAAACATGGCAAAAAGTAAAAATTATCAAGAATGGCTTTTAGAACAGCTTAAAGATCATGATGAAGCGGTTGCCTACCTTAATGTTGCGCTAGAAGAAAGTCTAAAAGGCGATGAAGAATCTCAGCATCTTTTCCTTGTAGCTCTTCGCAATGTTGCTGAAGCGCAGGGTGGAGTTGGAAATCTTGCAAAAAAAGCGGGCATTGGAAGAGAAAGCCTTTATAAAACTCTTTCAGAAAAAGGCAACCCTAAGTGGCATACTCTTGTTTCTTTAGTGATCGCCCTTGGATTGAATTTACGATTAACTTAAAGAAAAAGATGTCATCTCGTTGAATTTTTTTTATTTTTTCTAGAGGAAATTTCTCGAGGTTTGTTATTATCTTCATCCATGGAACGGCAAAGACTCATTTTATCGTCCGATATTGAGCTTGTACAAGCGATTCTTAGCTTGGCGTTTCCTGTTGTCCAATTGAAATCTAAGTCTTCTCTTAAGAAGCGGGCTTCCCAACCCGCGCAATAATTTTTTTTCATTTCAAGTCACATTTTTAGAAAAAAATTAACTCACTTAGGAGAAGTGAAATCATGTCTATTTCATCAGAGCCGCGTTTGAATGCGGCAGGAAATTATGTTTTAGGAGTGGGCGCCGACCTTGTTAGCGTCGTTGCCACTCAACCGCTCGATACGAACGCAACGTATGCGATGAACCGTACTGCAAGGCCCCCTTTGGGAATGTGGTTATTAAGGGGGATGGGAGCTAATTGCAAAGGGGCTTTTGTTCAAGGTGGGGTTCCGTTTGCGGTCAATGGGATCATCTCCCGGCATCTTTTTAAAAACCAGGAGCTTTCCCAAGGCCAGTTAGTGGCAAAAGGGGGCTTTACGGGGATGATCGCTGCAGCGGCGATCGCTCCTTTTGAAAGGGTGGCCAAATTGCAGCAGCTGCACGGCGGGAGTTTGACTGCTGCCTGTAGGCGCTCAATAGAAGAAAATGGGGTGCGCAGCTTTTTTAAAGGCGTGGGTGCGATCGCTGGGAGGGATGCCATTGTTTTTGGTGTCTTTTTTGGCGCGAGGCAGGCGGTTGAAAACCGGCTAGAGCCTTACATTCCCAATCGGGAATTAAGAGTGATTACAGCAAGCGCCTTAACGGGAGGGATTGCGGGTGTCCTCAGCAATCCTTTTGCCAGGGCGAATGTCTTGATGCTAGGGGATACCAAAGGGGAGTATCTGACGTGTGCCGGGACAATTGCGCAGATGGTCCGGCAAGGCGGGGTAAAAAGCTTGTTTATAGGGGTCGTCCCTCGTGCTTGTTTTATGGCCGGCTACTATGTGACGTTGTCTGTTGGAGCCGGACATCTGGAGCCTCGCATGCCTGCTATTTTTTACGAAAAAGAGGGGGCTTCTAAAACTGGATCGTAAGTGTGTTTTCTTTGAGCTGGCAGAGATGCCAGCTCATTTCTTTAGCGTTCTTTGATTGACCATAACATCATCGTATTTGTATTTTTGGTTATACCGAACGTGTCTCAACAATTGGCTTTGGCGCAGCCGAAAATCCAAGTGTTGAGACACGTTCGGTATAAAAGAGGCTGGTTAATTCGATGGATGTTGCGTTATCTGACTTTTTGTCGTACCTGGGATCTGAAAGGGGGCTCTCTTCTCATACATTGCTTGCTTATCGGCGCGATGTGGAAATGTTCTTTGCGCTGCTCAAGCAAAGGGGCAGGAGCGATCTGACGCAGGTCCAGGAAGAGGATGTGATTGCGTTCTTGGAACTGCTTAAAGGCCAGCATTATGCTAGCAGTTCGATCTGCCGTTCTTTGGTTGCGGTCAAGGTGTTTTTCCGGTTTTTGAAACGGGAAAAGGCTATTCCGTCCGATCCGACGGCCCATTTAGATTCTCCTCAACTTTGGCAGCTGATCCCTGAGGTGTTGACTTATCAGGAGGTGGAGGCGCTTCTCAACTGCCCGGATCCTTCGAATTCGATCGGGGCGAGGGACAAGGCGGTGTTCGAAGTGATGTATGCTTCAGGGCTGCGAGTTTCCGAGGTGTGCGGGCTGAATTTGTTTGATGTGAACGAAAGGACGGTGCGCGTCAAAGGTAAAGGAGGCAAGCACAGAGAGGTGCCGATCGGCCAGGCGGCGCTTGATGCGGTCGATTATTATTTACTCCACTTTCGCGGAGAGGTTGCCGATGGCAAGGAAGCGCCGTTATTTGTGACGGAGAAGGGAAAGCGGATCGATAGGACGCTTGTTTGGCATCGGATTAAACTCTATGGAAAGCAGGCGGGAATCGGCAAGGTGTTGTCGCCCCATACGCTGCGCCATTCGTTTGCGACGCACTTGCTTGAAAATGGGGCGGATCTGCGGGTGATCCAGGAGATGTTAGGCCATGCCAGTATCGCAACCACCGATCGCTACACGCATATCAGCCAACAGCATCTTTCCCAGGCGTTTTCTGCCTTTCACCCCCGGCCCTAGCAGTTTGTGGCTTTTTTTTATCTAATAAAAGCGAAAGGCCTCGAGTTCTTCTCGAGGTGCAAGCACCGGTAGGGTAGTCTCGACCTATTTAGACTTTTATTATTGCTTTTTCTGGAGATAACCTGCGCAAGTAGATATCAAAAGCGATAGCCGAATAACAAACGTGTTCCATAGACATTTTGTGATTCTGAAAAAGCGAGTTTAAGGAAGTAAGGTTCTAATTCGATGTCCCACCTTCGAGAAGAACCAATGCGCCATATGAAGGGGACTCCAATTTCTCCTCCCCATACGTTATGGTGGGTTTCCTTTTTTTCCCCATGAAATTTGAATCGTTGGTCAGCAGCAAAAGTATGCAATATTTTTAAATCAAACCCAAGACTAAATCGAGGTGAGAATGCATAGGCATTATGGACTCCTGCTGTCGCATAGGGAAGGTTCTCTTCAAATCCTTGATGGTTATGGTGATCAATTGCATAGACATTATACATGCCAGTCCCTAGAAAAGGGGTGATCATCCAATTGGTTGGAGAAAAGGTGTAACCAAAGCGAACTTCCAAATTACCAAATCCTCTATCAGCTCTGTGCCATGATAGTCCATGCCCATCTCTTGAAGCTTTGAAATCCACCTCTGTGCTGGTTGCCATCAGATCAACACCAGCATAAAAAGCTTTTGGTTTGAGGTATTCATATCCCAGCCTAAAGCCCCAAAGGAATCTTGTTCCTTCTACTTTGATATCTTTAACCCAAATATCTAAATCGTAACAGAGAAATTCTGGCCCAAAATAGAAACGGTTTGGGTCTTTTTTCTCTATGGAGAGGTTTTGTTGAGGTTGCTCTGAGGCATCCACAAAGGAAGCTAGCAAGAGTCCAAAATATAAAGGAAACAGTTTATTTTTTTTCATGTCTTTGATTGATTACCCCAGCTTTTCGTTGACTTCTTTTACGAAATCCCAAACTTGCTTTGCTTTCATGATAACGTTATAAGTCTTTTTTGCGATTTTCTCTAACTTCTTCCAAAAACGAGTCTTACATAGGTCCATAGACTCATAGTTATGATTAGCATATGTCCAATCTGAGTGTTCCATAGCAGCTGAGTCCGCAATTCTAAATATAGGTAATACCTCCTCGGACATTTTGTCTACTAGAGAAAGCAAGAGATCACGAACTTTTGGCGAATGAGCCAAGTTTGCTAATTGTCTCAACAGCATATCAGCTTCTTCATAGTCTTGGGACAGATTATCTTGGAGAAAATCTGATTCTGTACCATCATCTTCTTCGTCTTCAATAATAAAAAACAAAGATGCCAATGCGTTTTGACACTCACTTCGCAGCCCAAGATTATCATAGGCGATAACTTTTCCAAAACAAATTAAGAAATCTAATTCGATGCTACGAGGGTTTAATTCCTCTAAAAGGGTGGAAGCTTTGGTGAAATCTTCTAAAGCAAATGCATCACGGTGGTATATTAAATTCTCATTCCCTCTACCAACATATACCAAAGCCAAGCTCTCATTATGCAAGCTGGCTTCATATACATTTTCAATTTTTTCTTCCGAAAAGCAAGAAATACCAGCTCCGAAAAATAATGCTGGTAATATCCATTTGAACATAAGCCCTCCCTGCATTAAGACAATCTAAAATATTAATTGTTAATATTTACTGTCAACCTAGAATCTAAAACAGAAGTTTTTTAATTCGTTGGTAGGCTCATCATCATATCGTCACTGAAAGATAGAGATAGATAAGAGTAACAGTTTCTTAGGTTAGAAAGCCGTGGATCATGAGGTCTGTCACAAAATGGGCGCTGATGGCTGCCCAAAGCCCTCTAGACCAGTACAACCATCCGAAGACAATTCCTCCTAGGCCATTTAGGAAAAGAATGCGAACGATATCAACAGCAGAAGGGCTGGCGAGTTTAAAGGCTGCGGGCAAGTGGCCTAATCCAAAAAGGAGGGCTACAACGATGTTCACTGTCCAAAGGGAGATGGTTTTGTTCTCTTTGTTGATTTTACAGCACTTGTTCAATAGGAAGTAGAGCAGCGTAAACAAGAAAAGCCTCAATAAGACTTCTTCGTTGATGCCTCCATAGAGAGAGGCGAGTGTGGCTACCCAAAAGGGAGGGGCTGCGGTCGAGGGAAGCGGGTTGTAGAAGAGCGTTTTATCGGCGAAGAAGATGGCAAAGCCGAGCAGAACGCCGGAGATGACTGCAGGATATACAATGGTTTGAAGCGGCTTTTTGAAGGTAAAAGGGGCAAGATCGGTTTTGGGGAGGATTTTTGAGCTAAGCCAGCAGATCAATCCAAAAAACAGGGCTGACTGGAGGACCGTCATCAATAAGATGTTTCTTAGCGGCGTTGAAGGAGACATAGCTCCTAAACATTGTAAATAAGGCAGGACGGCCAGAGAGCCTATGATGCACAAAATCCACAGAGAAAAGAAGATCGTTCTATTGTTTTTTCTATCGGTTGCAGATTTTGGGCTCTTGGATTTTATCATAGCTGTAATGTAATAGGGAAACCCATTAACCGCAACTGGGTTTCTCTGTTACATTTTTATGGACCTTGCTCTTCTTGCTGTTGTTTGAGCTTGGCCAGCTTGAGTTTTTTCAGTTGGTTCATTTTATCGTGGAAGGCTTCGACATAGGTGTAGATCACGGGGGTGAGGTAGAGGGTGAGGACTTGGGAGACGAGAAGGCCGCCGACGATCACGATTCCAAGGGGGCGGCGGCTTTGGGCGGTCATCCCGCCGATCCCGAGGGCGATGGGAACGGCGCCCATGAGGGCGGCAAAGGTGGTCATGAGGATGGGGCGGCACCTGACCATGCAGGCGTGGTAGATGGCGTCGTGGATCGATTTGTCTTCGTGGAGGCGGGATTCGTTGGCAAAGTCGATCATGATGATCCCGTTTTTCATCACGATGCCAAGGAGCATGATGAGGCCGACGAAGGCGTAGAGAGAGAGTGTCTCTCCGAAGACCATCAGGCTGAGG
>CAZEYJ010000114.1:0-2326 GCA_964516795.1 uncultured bacterium | reverse complement strand
AACGAGGGCATGGGCCATGATCTCAACGGCCAGCAGCTCATGTCCTGCAAATCTATGCAAGCAGACGGCCCGGTTGTCTTGATCCCTATGCTCATGGAAAGCGGGGAGCTTTTCTTTTTTTGAATGGCGTTTAAATCCCATGCCCGGAGGGCGGACAGGCTCGTTCCAAAATTGGGCAGGGCCAGGTTCCTTGTCGGTCAGGCGATCAGGGGCCAGCAGTTTTTCTTCTAGTGTATTGGCGCCGAGAATTCGGGTTGCCCAGTCTTTTATTTCCATAAATTAAGTGGAAACTGCGAAGGGGTTTGCCCTTCGCAGCTCATGGGGAAGAAGGTTATTCGACAGCCAGAACGAAGTAGGCTGGGAAAGCAAAGTTGTTATTTGGACGAGGAGAAGCGACCAACTTGACGTTTTTGCCGTTCAAGCTCTGTAAGTTCACTACTGTGCTGTAGACGTAGGCAACAGGGGTATCATTGTGTTTGACAATGAAATCGCCCGGCTTGCTTTTTGCTGGAGAGTTATAAGACTCGATGATTCCATCGAGTGTGACGGCAGCCAGTTTTTGCTCTTCATAATATTGCTGCAAGGTTTGATTTTCACCGAGCTTTGTCCAGTTAACAAAAAGAGCCTCTTCCAGAGGTTCCCAGAGTTTCATCTTATCGGAGATTTGATAGAGGGCTTCTTCCGCTTTTTCTGCGGCAGCTATCTCTTGTTTCTCAGCGAGAGCCCCAGTTTGGGCCTGGAGCTCGAGATGAGACATTCTCTTTTGGAGGTAAGCCTCTTGGAATGATGCTAACGATTCCTTGGCCTGATCGGCGTATTCGGGGAAATCGTCGTAATCGGAGATGAGGAGGTTATAGCCTTTGCAGATCCTGTCGAAATCGATCTCATCAAAAGGTTTTCTCAATTCTGAGCTGCTCAGTAATGTTGTGGCGTCGAGGAGCTGTTCTGCAGCCAATCGGCGCTTGTCCATTTGGGCTTTGACCTCAGGGCCTCCTGCATATTCGAGGAGCTCTTTAGCGACGTAGAACTGGGAGTGTTCAGGAGGGGAAATTTCGAGCCATTTATTATTGATGGCTGAAATGACTCCGTCGACTTTATCTCCGGCATTCAGATGGCCAATAATAGGAGCGTCGAGGTTCGGCTCTAAGCGGACATTGACCCGGTTTCCTTCAACGACGTTATCTAAAACAAAGCTTCTAAAGACAAACGCTTTGATCCCGGCCGGCGGTTCGACGGCCCAGAATTCGCCTTTGTCTCCGACAACGGAAAGGAGCTCATTCTTGTGGAGCTCTTTAATGATACGGCTGTCGAGATCAGGCTTGAGGCGAAGGCGGACTTTCCTCCCTTTGACTTTTCCTGTGAATGGGGAAAAGGGGATTTCAGGAGCTTTAACGACAGGTTTGATCTCCGGAGCTGCAGCAATAAAAGGAGCCGGCTCAGCTTGGAAAGCGATCGGTTCTTGCTCTAGCGCAGGAGAGGCGGGGAGTGCTGGCGCTGCCAATTCTCCAAGCGCGTCCGGCATCTCTTGCATTGAGAATGAAGTGGCTTCTTCAGCACAAAGAGCTGTCATGGAAAGCGCACTGAGTGAAAGGCAAAGGGTTTGATAAAGTTTAGACATGTTATAGACTCCTCTTGGTCTCCAAAATGGTCAGAGTATACTTAAGATACAATTCGCCATTCTAGGGTTTGATCTTTTTTTACTCCATATTTTTTTTAGAGGAGCTTTTCTTGGCGGAGCAAAAAAAAGGAATGTATTCAAAACTATTTCTTTGCAATAGCGTTACTAACCCAGCTTGTCCCCTATCTCGCAAACTTCTTAAGGGAGGATAGGGGCAAGTTGGGGTGCTATGCTCGGCGGACACTTGATTTTTTTACAGCAGAGAGCGCAGAGGTGGATTCGCGAATCGAATCTTAATTTTTTCACACGCTTGCGCGCCTCTGTGTGCTTTGTGCTGTCTGTATACCGAACGTGTTTCAAAAATTGGTTTTGGGCAACGCGAAAGCTCTCGCGGTTGAAATTTTTCAGAGGGGGTCTGTATTAATGCAATACAGCCCCCCTCTGAAAAATTTCAACCCCGAGGCTTTGGCGCAGCCGAAAATCCAATTTTTGAGGCACGTTCGGTATAGTAAAAAATGTTGTTTTATTTAATTAACGAGGTGGACTTCCCCTTTTTGAGAGCTTTGCTCATACCATTTATCAAAAATAACTTTTAGTCGTTGCCCATTCTCTCGTACACAATTGACGCACAGCACCGATAGTTGAGCAGAAAGAGTTCCAAGCATCGCAACAACTATCCAGAATATGTTCATACGAATCAAAACAGCG
>CAZEYJ010000113.1:0-5389 GCA_964516795.1 uncultured bacterium | reverse complement strand
CATAAGGCAAATCTGAAGATGGTAAGCACAGCGATAATCTGATTAAAGGGATATATATGACTTTGAAGTTCATGGGAAAAAAATTGGGGATGACCCGTCTTTTCGATGAAAGTGGCAATCACGTCGTTTGCACAGTGATTTCAGCTGAGGCAAATATCGTCAGCCAAGTCAAACGTAAAGAGAATGATGGATATGAGGCCGTTCAATTAGCGGCTATCAAAGTAAAGCCGCCTAAAGTGAAAAATGTGAGCAAGTCTCTACGAGGGCACTTTGCAAAGGCGAGCATCGAGCCTCGTTCAGCGCTAATAGAGTCGCGGCTGGAAAATGCAGAAGAGTATCAAGTTGGCCAAGAGATTGGCGTCAATGTTTTTGCTGAAGGGGATTTTGTCGATGTTCAAGGGGTCTCTAAAGGTAAAGGTTATCAGGGTGTTATTAAGCGCCACCACTTTGCCGGGGGCCCAGCTTCTCATGGATCTGGATTCCATCGCCATGGCGGTTCTACGGGGATGAGAACTTCTCCCGGACGTTGCTTGCCAGGTCAGAAAAAAGCAGGCCGGATGGGTGCAGATACCGTGACAATTCAGAATCTTAAAGTCGTTAAGGCTGACGAAGAGAAAGGGGTGCTCTTAATTGAAGGCGCTATCCCAGGAGCCCGCGGCGGCTTAGTCTATGTGACTAAAGCACAGAAGAAAAAATCTCAAAAGAAGAAATAAATAAGCCTTTTAGGAGTAAGCAGTGGCTGTTCTTAAAAAATACAATCTGGCCGGTCAAGAAGTGGGACAAATCGCGATTGACGACGAGCTAATTAACACATCTGCCAATGGGCAAATGATTAAAGATTACATTGTTGCTCTTAGAGCAAATGCGCGCCAATGGTCAGCTAGCACGCAAAGCCGTGCAGAAGTAAACCATAGCGGTAAAAAGCCTCATCCTCAAAAGGGAACAGGTAGAGCGCGTCAAGGTTATTTGGGAGCTCCTCAGTATAAAGGAGGAGGCCGAGTCCATGCTCCGCGTCCCAAATTTGATCAACACGTGAGAATTAACCGAAAAGAAAAAAGAGCGGCGATCCGTCAACTCATCTCTGAGAAAATTAGTGGAAATCGAGTTCACGTTCTTCAATTTGAAGCGCTAAATGAGCCAAAGACAAAAGTTGTGGCAGAATTCCTTAAGCAACGGGATCTTGTAGGAAAGCGTGTGCTCTTTGTTGGTGATGGATTGATCGAGGGGAAGAAAAATCCCCAAGACTCAGCAGAAAAGTCATCTAAGTTTAATGTGTTTGTCAAAAGCTTAAGAAACATTCCTAAAAGCGAATTTCTGTTGATGCCTAACATCAGCGGATACGACGTGCTTGTTAACCACGAGATCGTCCTCATGGAATCTGCTGTTGATCAATTGAAGGTTTTACTGGGAGGCCAAGCTTAGACCATGTTGAAGAAAAGTCCATATGACATTATCAAATCGCGACATGTCACAGAAAAAGCCCGCGTCATGGAGCAATTGCAGTTCAATTCAAGCAATCCTTGTGTTAAGAAATGCGACTCTCCAAAGTATGTCTTCGTCGTGGATAAAAAAGCGAACAAGCAAGAAATTGCAGGGGCGATTGAAGAGATTTATGCTGAACGCAAAGTCAAAGTCGTTTCTGTTAACACCGTGAATGCAAAGCCTAAGCAAAAAAAGGTGCGCGGCCGTCCAGGCGTAAAATCTGGATTTAAGAAAGCAATTGTAACACTCGAAGCTGGAGACAGCCTCGAAGAGAAAGTATAATTTAGGAGCTTTGCGTTATGTTAAAGCAATTTCGACCAATTACTGCAGGACAGCGCCATCTCATTTTAGGAACGAACGATGAGTTAACGCGAGTCGGCAAAAATAAGAGAGCTACAGTAAAGCCAGAAAAGAGCTTGCTAGTTAAAAAGCAGCGCACGAATGGTAGAAACCATCACGGGCATATCACTTGCCGTCATCGCGGCGGTGGAGTCAAGCGTTTTTACCGGCTAGTCGATTTCAAGCGGGATAAAGAAAAAGTTCAAGCAGTTGTTAGCGCTATAGAATATGACCCGAATCGCACCGCACACATTGCCCTCCTGAGTTTTGCAGACGGTGAAAAGCGTTATATTCTAGCCCCACAAGGACTCAAAGCCGGGGATGTCGTCGTAACAGATGACGAAGGCCCTTTCAACGTCGGATGCTGCATGAAATTAAAAAATATGCCGCTCGGCTCGGTTATTCATAATATTGAGATGAAGCCAGGTCGCGGAGGACAATTAGTCCGCTCCGCTGGACTTTCCGCTCAGTTAATGGCGAAGAGCAATGGTTATGTAACCGTTAAGATGCCATCTGGAGAAGTTCGCCTGATCAATGATGATTGCCGTGCGACATTTGGCGCAGTGTCAAATCCAGAAAGAAATTTGCGTGTTGAAGGGAAAGCTGGAAGAACGCGCTGGAAAGGTTTTAGGCCGACAGTTCGTGGAACAGCGATGAACCCGGTCGATCACCCACACGGTGGAGGCGAAGGTAAACACAATGGCTATCTGCCACAGACTCCTTGGGCGATGTATACGAAAGGATACCGCACAAGATCGAAGAGCAAATCAAATAAAATGATCATTAAAGATCGCAGGAAGTAGAGAGGATCGCACATGGGAAGATCGTTAAGAAAAGGTCCGTTTGTTGACCATCATCTACAGGACAAGATAACGAAGCAAAATAAAGCAGGAACGAAAAAAACGATCAAGACATGGTCTCGGCGTTCGATGATCCTTCCTGAAATGATAGGTCACACGTTTGACGTGCACAACGGCAGAAAATTTATTAGCGTGTTCGTTTCAGAGAACATGGTAGGCCATCGCTTAGGAGAGTTTTCTCCAACGCGTGTTTTTAAAGGCCACGGATCTAAGAAAGTCCTCGAAGCAGCGGCATCCCCTGCTCCAGCAAAACCTGCTGCAAACGGCAACGGTAAAGGGTAAACATCATGCAAATGGCAAAAGCAATTACAAAATATGTCCGTATTAGTCCGCGTAAAGCGCGGCTAGCAGCAGGACTTATCCGTGGCAAAAGTGTAGAAGATGCAGCCCTTCAGCTGATGTTCTCGAAGCTGCGTGCGGGTAAGCTCTTGCGCAAGACGCTCGATACAGCAGTAGCCAATGCGGAGACACAGTTGAATGTTCAGAGACGCGATCTGACAGTCAAAGAAGTTCGTATCGATGCAGGTCCGGTGATGAAACGCGCTAAGCCAAAGAATCGAGGCGGAAGCGTTCCAGTCATGAAAAGAACGAGTCATTTTACTGTCGTTGTAGCGGCTGAATAATTTAGTTAGGAGAAACAATGGGACAAAAGACATCCCCGATCGGTTTTAGATTAATCCGCACTAAAAAGTGGCGGTCCGTTTGGTATGCGAACAAGCAAGAGTTTGGGAATCTCCTTGGAGAAGATGCAGTCATTCGAAAATACCTCATGGGAAAAGCCTGCTGCGCAGGAACATCTCAGATCACGATTAAACGGATGAGCGGCAAAATCGAGGTTACGATCCATACGGCAAGACCTGGCCTTGTAATAGGAAAGAAAGGCGCCGAGATCGACGTGCTCAAGCAAGAATTGAAGAAGATGACCGGAAAAGACATTTGGATCGAAGTCGAGGAAGTCAAACGTCCTGATTTGGACTCCAAATTAGTCGCTGACGGAATAGCGAAACAGCTCGAAAGAAGAGTTCCTTTCAGACGGGTCATGAAAAAAGCGATGCAAGCGACAATTGATGCGGGAGCAGCAGGAATTAAAGTCCAGAT
Source organism: uncultured bacterium (assembly GCA_964516795.1). Lineage (GTDB taxonomy): Bacteria > Chlamydiota > Chlamydiia > Chlamydiales > Rhabdochlamydiaceae > Acherontichlamydia. The sequence goes on along the minus strand of CAZEYJ010000113.1, from coordinate 1,610 downwards.
TTCAGGACGTATCGGCGGTGCGGAGATCGCACGGACAGAATGGTATAAAGAGGGAAGAATTCCTCTTCATACGATTAGAGCGGATATTGACTATGCAACTGGAAGAGCAGAGACAACTTATGGATCCATCGGAGTCAAAGTTTGGATCAACAAAGGCGAAGAAACATTAAACCGAGCAGTGGGAGGCTAAAACGATGGCCTTAATGCCTGTACGTACAAAATTTAGAAAAATGCAAAAGGGGCACCATACTGGACTCAGTAAGGCTGCAAACTTTGTAGACTTTGGCGACTTTGGAATGCAATCGCTAGAGAGGGGACGGATTACAAACCACCAAATCGAAGCATGCCGTGTAGCAATCAACCGTTATTTCAACCGACGCGGTAAAGTCTGGATCCGTATATTCCCAGATAAATCGGTCAGTAAGAAGCCGGCAGAAACTCGGATGGGTAAAGGTAAAGGCGCTCCAGACCATTGGGTCGCTGTTGTCAGACCGGGAAGAGTAATGTTTGAAGTAGCTGGAGTTCCTAAAGAGGAAGCTCAAAATGCGCTGCGCCGAGCCGCTGCTAAATTGCCTATTCGTACCCGTTTTGTAGAACGAGTTGAAAGAGTTTAATGAAGGAACCTATGCGAAAAGCAACAGAACTAAAAGATCAGCCAGCTGAAGAATTAAAAGCTATTTACCATGAGCTTTCAAAAGAGATCTTTCAGCTTAAAAATGAAGCAAGATTGGCGCGTAAAATGGAAAAACCTCATCTGGTCCGAGAGAAGAAACGAGACCGTGCGCGCGTTTTAACTATACTGCGTCAAAAAGGCGCAACTTTAACAATTTGAGGTTGGAATGGAATCAAGCACGCGTAACACGCGAAAAGTTAGAGAAGGAGTTGTCGTCTCTAATAAAATGCAAAAGACAGTGACAGTCCGCGTTGAAAGAACAATTCGTCATCCTCAGTATGAAAAAGTTGTTACACGCGGCAAGAAATTTTATGCTCATAATGAAGATCAAACGATCCAAGTAGGGCAAAAAGTTCGCATTGTGGAAACAAGACCGCTTTCTAAACTGAAGCGGTGGCGTGTCGTAGAAGTCCTGTCTTAAACAGCACAAACCATAGGTAAGAGAGATATGATCCAACAAGAAAGTGAACTCGAAGTTGCTGATAATACAGGCGCCAAAAGAGTTAGGTGCTTCAAAGTGCTTAAAGGCTCTAAGAGGCGTTATGCCCATGTCGGCGATGTGATTATTTGTGCTGTTAAAGATGCAGATTCTAAAGGCAGCGTCAAGAAAGGTGAAGTCGTTAGAGCGGTCATTGTAAGGACAAAGAGCTATGTCAGACGAGCAGATGGATCTCTATTGAGATTCTACGATAACAGCTGCGTTCTGATAGACGACAAAGACAATCCTCGAGGCACCCGTATCTTTGGTCCAGTGCCGCGAGAAGTGAGAGAGAGTGGATTTGTCAAAATCAGCTCGCTAGCGCCAGAAGTTATTTAAGGAGCTATTGAACCATGAGCAAATGGATTAAGAAAGGTGATAAAGTCGTCGTCATAGCTGGGAATGATAAAGGCAAGACAGGCGATGTAATCCGAATAGACGAGACAAAAGTGTTGCTGC
>CAZEYJ010000112.1:0-5034 GCA_964516795.1 uncultured bacterium | reverse complement strand
TAATATCAACATTACGTATATTACCCCCTGAAAAAGAATCAAAAATCGGCCAAAATAATCCAAAAACTCGACGAAATCCAAATCCGCAGACAGTCTCTAAAAACCATTTTGTTTTGCAATGAGAGGAAGGATTTGGGGGGTGGCGTAAGAAAAGATGAAGTCGGCCCCGGCTCGTTTGATGCTTAGAAGAGCTTCGTAGAAGACGCGATTGGCATCGCAGTACCCTTTTTCATGGGCTGCCATGACCATAGCATATTCTCCGCTGACGTGGTAAGCGCAGATGGGCAGTTGTGTGTGGGTCCTCATTTTGGCGATAATGTCCAGGTAGAACAGAGCGGGCTTGACCATGAGCATATCCGCTCCCTCTTCTTCGTCTAAAGAGGCCTCAAGAAGAGCTTCCCGGGCGTTCGCAGGATTCATCTGGTAGGTCTTTTTATCGCCAAACTTGAGCTGGGAGCCCAAGGCGTCGCGGAAAGGAGAGTAAAGGCTTGAGGCATATTTAGCGGTGTAAGAGAGGATCCCCACATCTTGATAATTATGCCGGTCTAACAGGTTGCGTATTACCTTGACCCTGCCGTCCATCATATCGCTGGGAGCGACAAGGTCTGCCCCTGCCCGGGCATGGACGACGGCCATTTTTGCCAAAGTCTCGACCGTCGGATCGTTCAATACGTCCCCTTTTTCGTTGACGATTCCATCGTGGCCGTGCGAGGTGAAGGGATCTAAGGCGAGATCGGTGATCACGCAAAGGGAAGGGATTTCTTGTTTCAGCAGGGCGATAGCTTGTGGGACAAGACCGTTTTCTTCGAGGGCAGCGCTCGCTTCAGGGTCTTTTTTTTCGCTGTTGAGGACGGGAAAAAGCGCTATAGCCGGAATGCCTGCTGCGTGTAGGGACTCTGCTTGTTTGAGGATCAGGTCGGCCGATAACCGGTTAATCCCCGGCATGCTTGTAATGGGAACGGACCGGTTTTCTCCTGGGAGGAGAAAAAATGGGGCGACAAGGTCTGCCGGTCGCAGGATCGTTTCCTCGACAAGCGAGCGGATGGAGGGGGTTTTGCGGTTGCGCCTAGGTCTTTTGTATAACATAATATGCGATGATTTAATTTAACTTTGTGGACAGTCTTTTATACCGAACGTGCCTCAAAAATTGGTTTTGGGCAACGAGAAAGCTCTCGGGGTTAAAATTTTTCAGACGCGTTCGGTATAGGGCTCCGGGCCTCGTCTATTTGACCTCTGTGGTTTAAAAGGTGTAAAATCGAGTTTAATTGAAGAGGCCAAGTAGGTTCAAGAAAAATTGGAGGAAGTGAATTTTCTCTTGAAGTGTCAAGGCGAATATGCCACCCTAAAGCCTAAATAGATTTAGATTTTAGGCGAGGTCGATCAATGATTGAAGGCTATGAAGAATTTACAGAAAGCCAGATTAAAGTTTTGGAGCGCTACGTAACAAATACATCGAGCAATGTTTTTGCCCTGCATAATTTGCCTGAGGTCATTAAAGGGGCCCTTTTTTCCCGGTACTCACGGTCCAGCCTTGGACTGAGATCGCTTCTTTTAAAAGATTTCATTCTCAATGAAGAGACGGCATTTTCTGCTATTGCAGGGACGTCGCATCATAAATCCCCTGACGAGCATGAGCTTGAAGATCAGATTGTAGCGATCAAGAAGGCCCAGAATTTTTACGACCGCATTTTAGATGGCTACGGCGATGACTCGATTGGAGAGCTGGGGGGAGCCCACCTTGCTATTGAAAACATCTCGATGCTGGCTGCTAAGATCGTGGAAGATTGCCGCATAGGGGGATCCCCTTTGGAAAAATCGACCCGGTATATTTATTTTGACCAAAAAGTCGATGGGGAGTTTCTTTATTATCGCGAACCGATTTTAATGACTTCTGCTTTCCGCGACATTTACATTCAAACTTGCAACCGTCTTTTCGAGACCTATTCAGCTCTAATCCCTCCTTTGACGGAGCTGATGGAAAAACGATTTCCTAAGGAGCATGATGTCTCAAAGGTTGCTTATACTGCCGCTCTGCGCGCTAAAGTCCTGGATTGCCTCCGCGGATTGCTTCCTGCGAGCGCGCTTACGAATATGGGGATGTACGGCAATGGCCGGTTCTTTGAGAATTTAATTCAAAAGCTCAATAGCCACACCCTTGCTGAAATGCAAGATGTCGGAAGGAAGTCCTTCCAAGAACTTGCGAAATTGATCCCTTCCTTTGTCCGCCGCGCCGATCCGTCCCATAAATACCAACGCTCTTTTTCACAGTATCTTGAGCAGATGAAAAATGATTTGAAGATGCAAGCTGACCGGCACACTTCCGGCCTTGGAAAAATGTCGGGGGCAGGCGTTAGGCTCATCTCCTATGATCTTGACAGTCCTTACAAAGTGGCGGCTGCTTTATTGTTTGAATATTCCGATGCGGGACTGCATGAGCTGGAGGAATATTGCCGCAATCTGCCGGAAGAGGAATTGGGCCGTATCTTGGATGCAGGCTGCAATTATCGGGAAAATCGGCGCCATAAATCGCCGAGGGCTTTGGAAAATGCGACGTTCACTTTTGAAATTGTTGCTGATTTTGGAATTTTCCGAGATTTGCACAGGCATCGGATGCTGACGCAAGAGCGGCAAATGCTCACATGCAATTTAGGCTATTTTATCCCTCATGAGATTTTAGATACGGAGATGGAGAAGCAGTACCGCGAGGCAATGGACGAGGCAAAAAAAGTTTACGAGCAGATCGGCGAAGAGCTGCCCGAAGAGGCCCAATATGTCGTTCCGATGGCTTATAACATCCATTGGTATTATGAAGTCAATTTGCGCTCTTTGCAGTGGCTCTGCGAACTGCGCTCTTCCCCGGCAGGGCATCCCAACTACCGTTATGTGGCGCAGGAGATCGCCAAGCAGGTGATCAAGGTCTTCCCCGTTTTTGAACGGTTCTTCAAGTTTGTGGATTTCGAAGGATATGAGCTAGGGCGTTTAGGCCAAGAGATCCGTATCGTCGAGAAGCGGCTGGCCAGGAGCTCGCATGAATAAGCAGCCGGGAAGTGTCATAGGCGGGATGCTGCTAATCGCCGGGAGCTGCATCGGCGCCGGCATGCTAGGGCTTCCTGTAATCACCGGTTTTGCCGGGTTCCTCCCTTCCCTGCTGATGTTTTTCCTCGCCTGGGCATTCATGACTGCCACTGCGCTTCTTCTTGTCGAAGTCAACGGATGGTTTTCCAAACAAGCCAATTTGTTGTCTATGACAGGTTCGACGCTTGGGAAATGGGGGAAAAGCATTTGCTGGGTTACCTATCTGTTCCTTTTTTACGCCTTGCTTGTAGCTTACATTTCAGGAAGCGGCAGCCTTTTTTCTTCATTTCTTAAAAGTTCTTTTTCTTTAGATCTTCCGATATGGGCGGGGAGTCTTTTTTTTGTCATTCTGTTCGGAGGGGTGGTTTATTTAGGAACGCGCCGCGTCGATCATGTGAATCGCGGTCTGATGTTTGCCAAGATCGGCTTTTTTATTCTTTTGGTGATTGTCGGTGTTCAGTTTTTACGCCCCGGGCTGCTCTTGCGCTCAGATCCTAAATATGCCTTTTCTGCCCTTCCTCTTCTTGTGATCGCTTTTGGATTCCACAATATGATCCCTAGTTTGACCGCTTATTTGAACGGCGATCTGAAGCGGGTGCGGAAGACCATTATAGGGGGGAGCTTAATGGCGTTTGCCATTTATCTCGTCTGGCAGATCCTTGTTTTGGGGATCGTTCCTTTAAGCGGCACTCATGGATTGATCTCTAGTCTAAGAAACGACCAGGAAGCCTCTCAAGCGATTGCTGCCATCGCAGGATCTTCAGCCATTAGTCTTTTTTCCCAAGGACTGGCCTTTTTTGCTATTTTGACTTCCTTTCTTGCCCAGGCCTTGAGCCTTGTCCATTTTCTTGGAGACGGTTTCAAGATCAGTTACAAAAAGCAAGAAAGCCCGCTGTTATGTCTGGTTGCTTTGGTTCCGCCTTTGATCCTTTCCCTGATTTATCCGCAGCTTTTTTTCAAGGCGCTGAATTTTGCCGGAGGGATTTGCGCTGTGGTCCTGTTTGGGATCCTTCCAGTCTTGATGGTCTGGATCGGCAGGTATCGGAACCAAAAAACTCTCGGCTATCAGGTGCCGGGAGGAAAGGCTACATTGATCACAGTGCTGGTCATTGCCGTATTTATTTTTATTCTTCAACTTACCTCAATGTTTGATGTTTATTTTCTTCCCAATCCGCGCGATCTTTTTTAGAGGCTGTTAAAGGTTCAAGTGTTTCAGTTAAAAACAGAGTTTTCTCCATGTGGAGACCAACCCCAAGCGATCGAGCGCCTCATCGCTGGGATTCGGTCCAGAAAAAAAGCGCAGGTCCTTCTTGGTGTGACAGGGTCTGGAAAAACATTTACGATGGCCAACGTTGTTGCTCAGGTGCAGAAGCCGACGCTTGTCATCGCACATAATAAAACTCTGGCAGCTCAGCTTTATCAAGAGTTCAAGACGTTTTTCCCGGAGAATGCCGTCGAGTACTTCGTCTCTTATTACGATTACTATCAGCCAGAAGCGTATATTGCCCGGACCGATACCTATATTGAAAAGGATTTGGCGATCAACGATCAGATCGATCGGATGCGGCTTAGCGCAACGCGGTCTCTTCTGGAAAGAGAAGATGTGATCATCGTTTCCTCCGTTTCCTGTATTTATGGATTAGGCCTTCCCGAATATTACAGTCAAATGCTCCTGACTTTGAGCGTTGGCCAAAAGTGCCGCCGCGATGATATTTTGCTCCATCTCGTGGAAATGCATTATAAGCGCAATGACTATGATTTGATCCGCTCTACTTTCCGGGCCCGCGGCGATAATTTGGAGGTCATGCCTGCTTATGAAGAAAACCTTGCTTATCGGATCGAATTTTTTGGAGATGAGGTGGAAAGGATCAGCGAGATCGATCCTTTGACGGGGAGGTCAGAAAGAGGCTTGAAAAAATCAATATCTATCCCGGTTCCCACCACGTCACTCCGGAAGGT
>CAZEYJ010000111.1:0-1675 GCA_964516795.1 uncultured bacterium | reverse complement strand
GCACCAACCCCAACAAACATCTCTACAAAATCAGAGCCTGAAATCGAGAAGAACGGCCGATCGGCCTCGCCAGCAACGGCTTTTGCGACAAGTGTCTTGCCAGTTCCAGGAGAACCTACGAGGAGAACTCCCTTAGGAATCCGAGCTCCGAGAGCGGTGAATTTGGTTGGATCTTTTAAGAAATCGACAATCTCTTTTAGTTCCTCTTTCGCCTCATCGCAACCAGCTACGTCTTTAAACGTGTAGCGGTTTTGTTCTTTCGTCATCAATTTGGCAGGCGATTTTCCAAAGTTCATGGCGCCCGATCCCACTCCCTTCATTTGTCTAGAGAAAATGAAGTAAAGGAACAGGATCACCATCAAAATGGGAAGCATAGTGAAAAAATAGCTAATGTAGTTCGGAGCCGGCTCTTGGCTTTGAAAGGTTCGATCGAGCACGACGCTTCTTGGCTGATCAGGAGCCCGAAAATCAAGCCCCTTGTTGCTGCCGAAATGGGTCCACTCGGCTTCCGCTTGAGTAAACCACTGGCAATAGGCTTCCCGATCCTGTTTTTCGAGGGCTCGGGTTGACAGTTCTTGATTATTGAAGTACCAGGTGACCGAAGCCACTTTCGAGCGGGCCTTGTCGAGCAGCTGCTCATTTTCTTCAAGTGCTGCCATGACCTCGGTGTAGGTTTGCACATCTTGGACGTAGGAACGGACGCTCCTCAGCTCCCCCAGCCTGACCCCGCTCTGATCCACGCCAAGTTCATCGATCACTTGTTTGGCTGCTCCTAAAACGGAGGCGTAGACCGCCAGATCACCCGATCCATTCAGTTGCTCATCTGCCTTAGCCAGCCTTTCTTTGATCGCTTCGCTGCCAATACCAAGAGCAGGAGAACGGAGGGTCGAGACCATGGCTCTTAATTCTTTGCCCACCTGGTCAACCACTTCTGGATTCCCGCTTCCGGTCGCAAGCAAGAGGGTCTGCTCGATCTCTTTTAGATTCGGAGAGGGACGGCTCGACAGGGTTTTTAACACCACCGAATTGATCCGTTCCGAGGTATCAAACTGAGGTCCCACGACCACAAAACCGCTTTTTGAAAGGGAGTTACCGGTCAAATGAACATAGAGATCTGCCGCATCGAGAACAGCTGCCCGATCGGCCCCGAGGTCAGTTGTCGCCTCTTGCTCTTGCAGGGCAAGCAGGTGGTTTTGGTTCAGCAACTCAAGATACCGAAAGCGGTCGAGCCCCTCTTGGGTTTCCTGCTCCCTAAATTTGCCACTAAATGTAACCAAATGGTCGTTTTGGGCGATTTTTTGGTTGGATTCGGGCTGAGTGAGTTGCAAATTGACCAAGTGCTCTGCCTGATGGCTAAAGGAGACGCCGGCAGAAGGATTCTCATTGAGAAGCTGTAAAGCAAAAATCCCGAGAAGCGCTGCGCCCAAAATGGCAAACACTCCCCCTGGCAATCCTTTTTTTGGCTCTTGACTGTTCCGATTTTCGCTCATGACCTTTCTGCCTTCAAATCTACTCTAGTAATTAAACCATCTCTTGACCATTTTCCGCAAACTGGGGAACGGAAGAATCAGTCAGAGATGTATTATTAGATATATCAGAAACCCTATTTTTTGTTTTATGTTTAAATTTAGAATTTGAATTTTTATTTAAAAATAAGAATCTAGATTCAATTCTA
>CAZEYJ010000110.1:0-2238 GCA_964516795.1 uncultured bacterium | reverse complement strand
ACCCACATGCAGATCTCGATCAGCCACTGCAAGCTCTACGTCACCGCCGTCGCCATCTGGTTCCGCGGGCAATAGAACAGCTTCTATGCCCTTTCCACTTCAATCGTAACCACAAGCAAACCGATTAACAGCCTCAAATTTCGAATGACAGGACGCGGTTAAGATTGAATTTAATATTGAGGAGGAAGGGGCATATACCGAAACAACCTGAAAAATCAGTTTTCGACATACAGGTCGGGAAATCCCTAAACCCTAACAATTCCATCAACGCAGAGAAAAGAGTAGAGCGCTGATGGAGTTTTTAGTCTAACTAACACAACATATGAACTTCTTCAGACATAAACAAAGGCATCCTAAAGTCTAGAAATAGCATTAAAAAATTTTTTATTGCAAGCACTAACATTAAATCACTTAAATACAAACTGAATTCAACGAAAAAAATAAAATTATGAATTTATTAAATAAAGGCACAAAGCCAAAGCAAGCGTAACTTTAACTTTACAAAAAAAACCATAACGTCTATAATCTATATTTATTTAGCTAAACCATTAAACACAAATTAAAAAACAATCACACTTTAAAAAGGAGTTTTTATGGCAGCAGAAATCCAAACTTATGACGTCAAAAAATTTAAAACCGAATACACCTCTCTTAGGGGAAATATTCATCAACCGCCCACTGTGCAAGAGCGCTTAAGCCAAATCGATGGCAAAGCACGTTTTTTGATCGCTTTAGGCATGCTCCCTCCTGAACAAGAAGAAACCTATAAAGAAACCGCGCGCAATGAACTCAGACAAGAGATCAATGAGCAGATCCTAGCGCGTTCTCGAAGAGTCTTATTGGGACTTCCTGAAGACCCTGTCATCGCTTCCGTGACGAAAAATAAATCGTCCAAAACAGAAGGCAAAAGAATGCCAACCCTTTCCACCACGGTATTTGAACGAGATGAGAAACACTACCCTTCTGAGGAAGAAAGACAAAGCTGGCAATCACGCGTCAATCTGGTCCAAGACGCATTCGAAACCCGTTTGCTCTTCTCCATTTCAATTATTCCATTAGATCCCAATGAAGAACAGACTTGGTATGCAAAAAAGCAAACCTCTTACACCACCTTGACAACAACTGATTTCATGGAAGTTTTGTATTTTACAGAAACATCTAAAAGACGAAGCCAAGATAAAATCGCCTTAACGCAAACCTCTTCCTCCGGCAGCGGATCTTTATTCGATCCCATCGTCACTGAGCCCAAAGTCGCCGTTGTCTATCATAGCTCCTCTTCATCTCAAGCTGAGCAACAAGAAGCATTAAGACCTATTATGAATTACTTTGAAAACCTATTCGGGCCTTTGACGCTAGATTCTGAATCGGAACCTTCTGATGATAATACGTTCCCCAAACAATTCAGCACCTATCGCCAATCTAGAAAGTCTAGCAAAAAAAGGGAATCCTCTGAAGAACCTTCTCCTATTCTTCACGGTTTTTTTGCTCCTTTTGCTGATTTCTCTTCATCCCTTGTCAAGCCTCACTACGATCCGGAACACCTCCCCCCAACAGTTCTCGTCGCTGACGTCAACGTGCCTAACCAGTTAGAACCGATCGTACAAAACCTTGAGCATGACGAGATCAAAGCGCGGATCAACCGCCTGATCACTTCCTTCCGAGAAGATGCGCATGCCAAAGGGATGGGACTCATGGTATTGGAGCCGAGCCGAAGGCAATTCAAAACCATCTATCTCAAAAAAGATCCGGCTCACATCTAACAGCATCAGCCGAGCAATCCTCAGCGGGGCATTTTCTTACTGGAAAATGCCTCATTGAACTAAAGAAACTTTATCCTTCATATCGTTATATCATTCATATCATTTCCTTATTGTTCTCTTATAAATCGCAAGGCCTATGGGTTTCAGCGATGTCAGCTTGCCTTCAATCTGTTGAGCTGATCCTTGAGTTGTATCCATGAACGTCGAGCAGCAAAAAAAAGATGGGAATGATAAAATATGCCGAAACAACTTGAAGAATCGGGAATTCGGCAAGAAGGCTCTTCAATCTGTCGATCTGATCCGACGGGGCAGTGTTCATCCACACGGACCGAGGATCAGATCGACAGATTGAAGAAAAGCCGACGCAGCCGAAAACCGATTCTTCAGGTTGTTTCGGTATAATATGAATGATGAAGAAAGAGCAAAAACTGCAGTTGAATATGAACACGATGAGGACCATGACGAGTGCTGAGAACCT
>CAZEYJ010000109.1:0-1868 GCA_964516795.1 uncultured bacterium | reverse complement strand
AAGAGATCAGCCCCCTTCACAATCCCGAATTCACCATGGTCGAATGGTATAGGCTCCAACTGAACTTTGACGAGCTCATCCAAGAGACCTGCGAGTTCGCCCAGCTTTTTTTGGGCGGCCTTCCCGTCAGCTCCCTCCGCTACCGCGATGCACTCCTCCACTATGCAGGGATCGACTATGTCCACGCCCGGCCCGCCGATCTCATCGCCTGCGCAAAACGCCACCGGATCGACCTTCCCTCCGATGCAGCAGCCTGGGACAAAGACACTCTCCTGCAACTCTTGACCAGCCTCCTTGTCGAACCCCATCTCGGCCAAGGAAAACTCGAGGTCCTCTGCGACTATCCCGCCTCCCAAGCAGCCCTTGCCAAAACCAAAACCGTGGAAGATGAAACGGCAGCTTCCCGCTTCGAGCTCTACTACAAAGGGATCGAACTGGCAAACGGCTATGACGAATTGATCGATCCCCAAGAGCAGCGCCTCAGGCTCGAAAGCGCCTCAAGAGCACGCCTTTTAGCAGGAAAAGACCCATTGAAAATCGATGAGAATTTCTTAAGCGCCCTCGAATCAGGGCTTCCCGATTGCCGCGGCGTCGCCGTCGGGTTCGACCGCCTCATGCTCCTTCGCCACAAGAAAGCTTCCTTGCGCGACATCCTCCCCTTCAGCTGGGAAGAAGCCTAAGCGCTCCTCAACAAAAATTCTTGGAGTCATTTTTAGCGTAAAAGGTCGCGCGGTTGGGCACAAAAATAACTGCAAAGACTTTTGCTATGGACTACTAAACCCAACCCTGGACGATCGGATAGCGGCGTCCGACGCGGAACGCCTTCTTGCTTACGCGGATCCCCGGAGCCCCTTGGCGGCGCTTATATTCCGCCCGGTGGATCTTGCGCACCAGGTCGATCACCAGATCGACAGGAAGTTCATGCTTCGCCGCGATCTCTTCGGGAGACAGATACTCCTCGACATAAGACTGGAGGACCTTGTCCACAATCACATAATCGGGAAGGGAATCGGTATCCTTTTGATTCGGTTTAAGTTCAGCGGAAGGCGCCTTGTCGATCGTGCTCTGAGGGATCACCTCTTTGTCCCTGTTGATCCACCGCGATAAAGCATAGACCTGCTGCTTGGTCACGTCAGAGATGACACCAAGACCGCCGCACATATCGCCGTACAAAGTGCAATAGCCCATTCCCATCTCGCTTTTATTTCCTGTGCTCATCACGATATGGCCGAATTTATTCGATATCGCCATCAAAATCATTCCGCGGATACGCGCCTGCATGTTCTCCTCAGTAATGTCAGCCTCCTTCCCTTTAAAAAAAGGCTCAAGCAGCTCTAAAAAAGCTTTAAAAGGCCCTTCGATCGGAATCTGCATCAGCTCAATGCCTAAATTCTGAGCGAGCTTCTCCGCATCGGCTATACTAGAAGAAGAGCTATAACGAGAAGGCATGCTGAGCGCCAGGACATTCTCTTTGCCTAGCGCATCGACGGCAATGCAAGCAACCAAGGCGGAATCGACCCCTCCCGACAAGCCTAAGCAGCCCTTGCGAAATCCCGATTTATGAAAATAATCCCGGACCCCCAGCACAAGGGCGCTGTACAAGTCCTGGATCGGATCATAAAAAAAGGGACAAGGACAAACCTCTGCGTCGAGGTCGACGATCATCTCATCCTCCTGGAAACCCTTGGCAATCTGCCGCAAATTCCCCTGTCTATCGACAGCCACGCTATATCCGTCGAACACAAGCTGGTCGTTCCCTCCGACCTGCGCGCATAAAATGACCGGACAGTCCAGCGTCTTGGCACATTTGGCGCAAACCTTGACTCGAATATCAGGTTTTTGAAACTGGTAAGGAGAAGCGGAAAGAT
>CAZEYJ010000108.1:0-5239 GCA_964516795.1 uncultured bacterium | reverse complement strand
ATCCCTCTCCATGCGCCGCGCCTTAGAGATCAACCTACAGGTCGCCTATGCCCTTCTTCATCTGCACACCCACGGGATCATCCACCGGGACCTCAAACCGGAAAACATCCTCATCACAGAAGATGGAGAGATCAAAGTGATCGACTTCGGGATCTCCCAGCTCCACGACGAGCCCCCCATGCCAAAAGGACAGCTTCTGGGAACCCCCAACTACATGAGCCCGGAACAAAAAGAAAACTCGCAGCACGCAACCTATGCTTCCGACCTCTATTCGCTAGGGATCATCATGTACGAGCTGATCACGGGCAAGCTTAGCTACGGCGTCGTCAACCTATCGATCCTTCCTAAAGGACTTAAGCGGATCATCGCAAAAGCTCTTGCCGTCTCCGTTGCCGAACGATACCAAGAGACCTCCCAATTTATCCAAGACGTCTCCCAATATTTAGAATCGGGCGAAATGGAAAAAGAACGCCCTGGAAGCGATCAAATTAAAGAGATCCAAGAAAGCCTGCAAAAAGCGGTCCAAAATTTCTCCCCTACCTTTCCTCCTTCCTGGCCTCCCATGGATTTAGGGATCGCCAAGCTCCGGATGACAAATCAAATGGGGATCTACACCGATTTCTTCCGCCTCCCGAACAATACCTACTTAATTCTAATGGCTGCATCGCCAAACACAAGCATTGAGAGCTCTGCCTACATCGGCAATATCCGAGGGATGATCAAAATGGCGCTCGCTCCCTTCTTAACCGATGCGCGCCTCCCTTTCAAACCATCAAGCTTTGCCGAAACACTCAACACCACTCTATGCCAAGACATCCTCAAAGAACAGTTCGCCCTGAACCTCATCTTTCTCAATCCCCTAAATGATCTGGTTTCCTACCTCTCCTGCGGATTTGACGCCTTGCTCCACCTGCCGCAAGAGGCGAGCAGGACCCGCCAGCTCACTGCCTCCAATCCATTATTAGGAATAGATCCCACTGCCAAATTTGCCGAAACTCAAGACAACTGGAACCAAGGGGACATTCTGATCCTCCACTCCCTGACAGCAAAAAAAACACATGAACTGGAAACAAACGCCTGCGAAGCCGCTCTGATGGCCTCGCTGGAAGAAAATGCCCTTCTCTCTGCGCAGCGCCAAGCGGAAGCCCTCCTCAAAAAGGCCTCATCTGCTCCCGCCTTCAATCAGCTCCTCTTTCCCAAGGCCCTGATCAGCGTCCAGCGCATCGCCTAAAACACACTCCTGACCTCAGTCAGCCGGCGCATGGCTTGAGGAACTGCTTGTATTCATAGAGTTCACATAGGACTCCATCTCAAAAATCAGATGCATCATATGCACTATCATTTTTTTGGCAGCTCGGGCCAGCATCTTCTCCTTATCAACTCTTCCAGGATTTTTAGCATAGAGTCTTCCAAGATTCTGATTCTTAGCATCGATTTCTTCTAACTTCTCTGCCCACTTTGTCGAACGCATGAAATTCACATAGATCTGTTTGCGTTGCTCCGAAGAGAAAGAGCGCCACTGCTTTTTCAGGGCACTGATGACAGCCTGAACAAAAACTGCCCGATCAGCAAAAAGACCTGCTCCTGCTTCAGAGGATGGGATCTTTTCTTGAATTTGCGATTGCATATCAAGAGGAAGCGCTCTAAAAGCCTTCTCAAGAACGTCATCTCCCTCTGCATAATGGATCGCTCGGCATAAGGAAGTCAGTGGCGATCGACCTCGGTACGTTGAACTATGTTTGAGCCTCTCCTTGACCTCAAGAACAGGAGGATTCCGATCAGCAAGAGGATCCTCAAAATCGTACCCCTCAAAATCGTCAAAAATATTAGCTTCAAACTGACTATCCAACATGAAGATGAGTGGATTACCATAAAGACGAATCGTTTTTAACTGAGACAGGTCGCTGATTGTGAAGGGAAGGCATGTGAGCTTGTTTGAAGAAACATCAAGCATCTCGAGTTGAGAGAGGTTACCGATTGACGCAGGAATGTTTTGGAGCCTATTTACAGAAAGATCAAGCTCTGTTAAATGAATCAGGTTACCGATTGACGCAGGAATGTCTGAAAGAGCGTTTCTAGAGAGCTGAAGGTGTTTAAGATCATGGAGGTCACCGATTGACGGGGGGATGTTTTGAAGCCTATTTTTAGAAAAATCAAGCTTTGTTAAGTGAATGAGCCTACCGATATCCTGGGGAAGTTCCACAAGATAATTTTCTTGAAGCTTAAGGCTTTTTAGCTCAACGAGATCGGCGATTCCCAAAGGAAGGATTCCAATCGCGTTGGAACTAACATCAAGCTGTTCTAGCAAATTCAGTTTGCCAATTGTCGGAGGAAGGGCTTTAAGCTGGTTTTTACGCAGCTTAAGATCTTTCAGTTTAACAAGATCGGTGATTTCTGAAGGAAGGCTTCCAATCGCGTTGGAGCTAACGTCAAGCTGTTCTAGCAAACCAAGTTGACCAATTGTCGGAGGAAGGGCTTTAAGCCGGTTGCCACTCAGGTCAAGGCGCGTTAAAGAAATGAGATTGCCGATTTCCCTAGGAACTTTTCCAAGGCAGTTGTCGCTCAGGTTAAGGTCTCTTAGCCCGAGGAGGTTGCCAATTTGCGGAGGAAGGCTTACTAAATGCTCGCCTCTTGTTAACTTGAGCTTCCTTAATTGAGCAAGACCACACATTTCACGAGGAAAACTCGCAAAATGAGCAACAGCGTTGGAATTGGGGCCAACTGTCAAGCTAAGGTGGTTCCAATGGAAAAAACCAAAGAATTCCAAGTTGTCTAGCTTATCTGTTATGATCTGCATATTTTGAGGATTATTCAGCCACTCGCGAATATAACGGCTCCTAGCCTCAGGCCCTGGAATAGATTCCTTGGAAACAACACCTTCTTCCACGAGAATTTCTCTCAAAGACTTCCATAAAATCCTAAGGGAAATATCAATTCTATCTTGAAGCAGATCAAGATCTAAAGCTTCAGTGGTAAAACCCACCTCACTAGATTCCAGAGGGCAACCGTCTTCAGCTAAATGCCGCCTTAAGTTGACAAATCGACGGAAATAGCTGGGATCTTCCGCCATCCCTGCAACAAACTTTTTCAGCTCCTCCTTTTGAATTCCAGGCACCATTTTTTTCCACTGCTTTTCCATGATCTGTTCTATGAGATCGCGCAATCTCCAATCAGCGTTCACCATCACGCACAACAACTTGCCAAGATCTTTTTGTTCTTTTCTAGCGTGTTGCAAAATGATAGGCCAGGCTTCATCCGGCGTCTTTCCCTCCAGCAAGGAGTCCCACTTCTTTAATACGATCTTTCCTGCGAGACTGCGAAACCTCTTATTGACGTCCATCATCTGCAAAACCGCATCAAGATCTTTCCCGTCGTTTGTTGCGTATGAAAAAATGATATACAAGGCATCGTCCGATAGGGAATCGATAGTGGTAGCGTATGTGCTGAGGACTAGATCTACACTCTTTTCTTCCTCCATAGGAACATCTAATTCTTCCTTATGTTCTTCAGAAAAAATAGATTGCGGCTCTTCTTCGCTGGACGAACTAGCGCTGGGGAACGATACACGCGGGAAGCTATGAAAAACTCTGATTAGACTAGGGAGGCTGCCGATTTCTTGGGGAAGGCTTTCAAAGCTGTTTCCGGCAATGTAAAGAAGTGTTAGCCGAACGAGTCTGCTGATTTCCGGAGGAAGGCAGCGAAGTTGGTTGTCGCTCAGGTTAAGTCGTGTTAGCCGACCGAGTTCGCAGATTGCCCGGGGGAAACGTTCAAATTTGTTTCCACTCAGGTCAAGATCTGTTAGCTCTCGGAGTTCGCCGATCTTCTTAGGAAGGTCTGAAAGCTGGTTCCTGCTAAGGTCTAGGGTTCTTAGCTGAGAAAAGCTGCCAATTGCTGCGGGAAGACTTCTTAGATAGGGGTTTTGAATTACTCTAAAATGCTCTACTAATTGAGTAAAGCGGCGCATTTCAGGAGGCAAAACGGTAAAATAAACCGGCTTGCCGGCATTGGGGTTAGCCCTCGCAGGAAAAAAGAACTTATCTCCCAACCCCCTGATTTCAATAGTTCCTCCTTTTATCCTTTCGTTACTTCCTCCTCCCATTTTTACCTGCTTGAGGTCTTCCTCTGAAATTTCAGAAAGGAAACGGCGAATATCCCCGCTCCTAGCATTCGGAACAGGTTTATTCCAAAGATCGAAGAATTTATCGCTAAGGATATACTTCCATACAATTCCTAGAGCTATATCCATGCCGTCTTGATACTTGTTATACACCCAGGCTTCCGTGCTGAAACCTATGGGTTGGCCTGGAAAATCCTCCAGAGGGCACCCGTCTTCAGCTAAGCGGCTCCTTAAGCTGACAAATCGACTGAAATAACTAGAGTCTTCCGGAATACCCGCAACAATTTTTTTAAGCTCGTCCTTAGTCATTCCACCTAGCAGTTTTTCCCACTGCGTTTTCAGGATCCCTTCAATGAGATTGCTCCAGTTCCGATCGGCATTGACCATAATGCACAGAAGCTTACCAAGATCTTTTCGTTCGCTGTTAGCGTATTGCAATAGGCTATCCCAGGCTTCTTCCGGCTCCTTCCCCTCCAGCAGATAGTCCCACTTTCTCACTGCGATCTCTACGACGAAACCTCGCAACCTCGAATTGAGATGCATCATCCTTAACAGCTTGTCGAGATCTTCTCCATTATTTGTAACATCTTGCACAATGACACGCACTGCATCGTCCGTTAGGGCCTCGATCTCTGAAAAAGTGTATTCGCCGAAAGCTAAAGCTTCCCCCCGCTTCTGGCTTGAAGAAACAGCTTCTTCTTTTCCTGCTGCTTTAGAAGATAATTCTATTGGATGCGGAGCACTGCTAGATGAACTAGAGCTCCAAAGAGAACTGTTAGATATTATATTAGCCATAATTCAAACCTCATAAATTATTTTCTTTAAATTACTAATGCAAATTAATTAATATGATTAAATATAAAGTGATTATAACAGACCAGAAATATTAAAATAACGATAAATCAGATTTGAATTAAAAAAAACAAATCTCTGTGTCCAACCATACAATCAGTATTTACATAAAGCACTAGATCTTAATGGCTTGCAGATTATTAACAATCTCGGGTTTCGCTCTAGACGTCCTCAAAGAGAATTTTTGAATTACTTTGAATGAACACTGCCCCTTCGGGTCAGATCAACAGATTGAAGAGCTTCCTTGCCGAATTCCCGATTCTTCAGGTT
>CAZEYJ010000107.1:0-2740 GCA_964516795.1 uncultured bacterium | reverse complement strand
ACCCCTGAACGACTGTTAACGCATTCAGTTTCTGTCGATTTTTCGGTTCTTTTGAACCAAAAGTCTGAATTCGTTACCAGTCTCGACAAAATTCTATAGTTTTTTTAATACCAAATAAACTATTGATTAGTTTAACGGCGCACCTGTTAAATCAATTTAATTTTCGCCAACTTTTTTTTGATTCGTTATAATTTATACACATTGTGATTCAGATGAAACGGCATTATCATATCATTGGGGCCTGCTCCTGTTGGGGAGCTCAAATCAGGGCTTGCGAATTAGGACCGGAAGAGCTGGTCGCTGGACAAGTTTTCGACCGGCTCCAAAAACAAGGGGTCCGGATCAGCGAGATCGAAATGCTTTATCCTGATAAATTAGCCAGGAATGAAGAGATCCCTCTTTCAGCTTCATTGCCCCTCATCAAAGAGTTCAACTTAACGCTCTATCAAGCTGTCAAAAGAGCTGTCGGAAACAGCTTTTTTCCGATCGTCCTCGGAGGAGACCATTCGATCGCAGTTGGAACATGGAACGCTTTCGAGGCTCCCTTCGGTTTGCTTTGGATCGATGCCCATCTCGACTCGCATACCGACAAAACAACCCCATCAGGGGCCTACCACGGCATGCCGGTTGCCGCACTCCTCGGGCATGGACTTAAAGAGATGGCCCAGTTGGTGAAAACACAACCAGTCCTCCTCCCCCAAAACCTAGCCTTCATCGGCGCCCGTTCCTATGAAGAAGGGGAGATCGATCTGTTAAAACAACTCAACGTGAAAATCTACTTTATGGAAGAAATTAAGCGTCGCGGACTCAAGGCCGTCCTTTTGGAAGCTTTGGCCCATGTGACCAAGAACACCGCCCGTTTCGGCGTCAGCCTCGACCTCGACGTCTTTTCTCCCGAAGAAGCGCCGGGAGTCGGAAGCCCAGAAAAAGGGGGGATCAGCAAAAAAGAATTCCTCCCCTTAATTTCAGCAATCGGAAAAGACCCCCGCCTGCTTGCATTCGAAATGGTCGAGTTCAACCCGAAACGCGACATCAACCACCAAACACGGGAACTAGCATTTGAAATCCTTAAAGAGGTAACACAAGAATGATCCGCGTAATCACAGTCCAAGACATCAAACAGCTCCTCGATAAAGTGACCCTTAAGAGCTTTATGCTGCAACTGATCGAACAGCTCAGACAAGATTATCTCCGCTGGCCTGAATTTCAAAAGGCGCCGCGGCATGCCACCCATGTGCCGGGCGGTGTGATCGAGCTGATGCCGATCTCTGACAAGACCTATTATTCGTTCAAATATGTCAATGGCCATCCTAATAATCCCCTGCAGCACATGCAGACGGTCATCGCTACCGGCCAGCTCTCATTGATTTCCAATGGATGCCCCCTTCTTATTTCTGAGATGACCCTTTTGACGGCGATCCGCACGGCGGCAACTTCTGCCCTGGCCTCCCGCTTTTTAGCTAAACAGAATGCCAAGACGTTCGGCATCATCGGGACTGGGGCTCAAAGCGAATTTCAGGTCCTTGCCCACTATTTTGCCCTCGGAGTCGACGAGATCTATTACTTCGACATCGACCCTAGGGCCATGGAAAAATTCGCGGCAAACCTCAAGACCTTCCCCCTCAAGCTCCATGCTTGCAAAGAGGGGCGGGAAGTCGTGGAAAAAAGCGACATCGTCACAACGGCAACCGCTCAAAAAGGGCACCAGAAAATTATCTCTGCCAACTGGATCCGCAAAGGGACCCACATTAATGGGATCGGAGGAGATTGCCCCGGCAAAACGGAGATCGAAGCCTCCCTGCTCACCCACGCGCGGATCGTCGTCGAGCAGCTCGAACAGAGCCAGATTGAAGGAGAGATCCAGCAGATGAAAGACCTGCAAGACTATGCAGAACTTTGGGAGGTCGTCTCCGGAAGAAAAAAAGGGCGCGAATCTGACGAGCAGATCACCCTTTTTGACTCGGTGGGATTTGCCATTGAAGACTATAGCTCGCTACGCTTGGTCCATCGGCTGGCAGAAGAGCTTCAGATCGGCCACCAGCTTGACATGGTCCCGACCACTCCAGATCCTAAAAACTTATTCGGAATCCTTCTATGAATATAAGCTCTCGCGGTAAAATCTCCTTTTTTGCGCTGACGTTGCTGATCATCTCTGCAATCGATAGCAACCGCAACCTCCCTTCAAGCGCCCTGTTTGGGGCGCCTTTGATCTTCTTCTTCCTCTTTGCCGCTGTTTTTTTTCTATTCCCCAGCTCCCTTGTCGCAGCGGAACTCTCCGCCGCTTTTCCTGAAGAGGGAGGAGTTTATCACTGGGTCCGCGCCGCATTTGGAGAAAATATGGGGATGCTGGCGATCTGGCTCCAATGGATCAACACGGTCGTCTGGTGCCCGACGATTTTATCCTTTATCGCCGGAACCCTCACCTACCTGTTCGATCCCGCCCTTTTAGAGAGCAAAGCCTACATGATCTGTGTGATCGCCGGCATTTTTTGGCTGCTTACCTTGATCAACCTCTTTGGGATCACCGTCTCGGCAAAGATCAACACCATTTTCGCTTCCATCGGGACTGTCTTCCCGATGCTTTTTTTGATCGTCCTGGGCTTTATCTGGATATCGGCGGGCCACACCTCTCAAATCCAAATCAACCTCAATTCGATCTTCCCTTCTTTGACCAAACTCGATACCTGGACAGCCCTGGAAGCGGTCATGGGAGCTTTTTTAGGCATGGAGCTCTCCGGCG
>CAZEYJ010000106.1:0-3588 GCA_964516795.1 uncultured bacterium | reverse complement strand
TAATATCAACATTACGTATATTACCCCCTGAAAAAGAATCAAAAATCGGCCAAAATAATCCAAAAACTCGACGAAATCCAAATCCGCAGACAGTCTCTAAGTTCCGCGCGTCATCTATTCTATAGATTTTTTAGGGTTTTTTCAATGAAATAAATTTCTGATCTATAAGTTAAAAATTAGCTTGTTTTTGCATTGATTAAAAATAAATTATTATAAAAAAATTGGCGTATTGCATTTAAAAAGATGGCTTTTATATAATGTTTGATAAATCGGTTTGGTTTTTAATTTAAAAAAGGGTGTTTTTGTGAGCAGTCAAATTAGTTTTAGGGGGTCGTCTTTTACGAGCATGCCACCGCTTTCAGGCAAAGGAAAAGAAGAAGATTGCGGGGAAGAGCTCAAGCAAGATTGGATTAACCGGCTCGTTAATGACGATGTGTTCAGCGAGATCTTTAAACGCGCGACCAACGACTGCAAGGATGGGAAAACCTTCTCTGCGATTCGATCTGTTTGCAAAAGATGGCATAATCTATTAGATCAGTGTAACCTAAAAGTCAAGTGGGGAAGTCTAATGAAGACTCAGAACCCTAATTTGGCAAATACAATTGCTTTGATCGGTGAACCCGAACCTATGGTCTTCGATGAATGTGACGAATCTGAACCTATGGTCACCGATGAACCCCATGTGTTTTTAGACTCGGCCTACTTTTCCCGATTCGTTGAGCTTACCCAAGATTTAAGAGAAAAAGGGGCTCCGATCTCCGATACGGCGGCAGTCATTGGATTTGAGCCTTCTTTTTATGAAGAGATGCGCCGAAAGATCGATATGCCCCTTGAAGCCATCTGGACGCGCATTCAGCGGCAGATCGATTTCGAAAAAGCCCCTATCCCCGTAGGCGCGTATGCCATTAGCCAATGGTTAAACGATCCTGCCAATGCAGATAAGATCGCCGGCGTTACTCAACTGGATCTATGCCAATTGCGTCTGACATTGCTGCCGTCTGAAATCGGCAAATTTTCTCAGCTGACAACGCTTTACATTGCTTGCAATGGCTTCCAAAGTCTTCCTTCGACAATTAGCGATTTTCCTCAACTCACAAGCCTTAGTCTTTCTTTGAATGATCTGACAAGCCTTCCAACGGCAATCGGCAATCTTTCTCAGCTTACAGTGCTTAATCTTGAAGATAACCGGTTCACAAGCTTTCCCGAGGCAATCGGCAATCTCTCTCAGCTAAGAAAGCTTTATCTGAATAACAATCGCTTGACAAGTCTTTCCCCGGCAATCGGCGATCTCTCTCAGCTAAGAAAGCTTAACCTGAATAACAATCGCTTGACAAGTCTTTCCGCGGCAATCGGCAATCTCCCTCAGCTAACAAAGCTTCAGCTTGAGAGAAACCGGTTGACAAGCCTTCCTGAGGCAATCGCCAATCTCTCTCCGTCAACAAGAGTCGATCTTTATGACAATCCGCTTTTACTCCTGTTGGATCATGATTTCAATCAGTTGAGCCATGATCGTGAGAAACTTGCTTATCATGAAATAATAAGAGTGCAAGATTGGACTAGCAAACTTTCCGCTTGTTTAAACTACACATGTACCACACGGTTTGCAACCTTCTGTCAAGCTATCCTGCGAGGAGAAGACAATGCGGCCCTCAGGAATAAATTTCAGCAGGTTGACATCCGGGAGCGTATTCGCAGTGAAGCGGTGCGCATTCGCAGGCAAAATGAGGCTTTTTTTTCATTAAGTTCCTATTCTTCCTCTAGTTCGTCTTCTTCATCAAGTTCATCGTCTGCGTCTGAAGTAACTGCAGATCTTTTTGATGATCGGGCAGCTTGTGTCCAAGCTGTGATCAAAGTCATGCAAGACCAGTGGGAATCTTTTTCCCAAGTTCAGTGCAATAGAACTTATGCTCTAGTTGCAAAAAAATCAGGTGAACACGGAAAAACCTATGCGGGCAAGAACATCATCTGCCTGATCGATGCAATGAGGATCGTGAGCAAAACAAAAACGTAAAAAGCGATTTTTTCGATTCTGTTGAAAATCAGCCTGATGTTAGAGTCTGTTGTTAAAATCAAGTTTTTAATACGAGGATTTTATGGACTCTATTGAATATGCATTTCGACGGGCCGGTGTGGTTGCTTTGTGCTGCTCTCTTTCTGTTCTGACCATGGGGTTTGCAGCTGAGCCTCAAGCTCCTGCTTCCGCCCCGATGAAAGTATCTGCTGATTATGAGGCCAAGGACTACTCCTATTTATTTGGCATGCCGGGATTTTCAGATCCCTTGCTTAAGATGCACTTTCAACTCTACCAGGGGTATGTTAAAAATACGAACCTCTTGTTAGGGCGGTTTAAAGAGCTTGAGCAGCAAAATAAAGACCTGACATATGATTACGGAGCTTTAAAGAGGCGTTTTGGCTGGGAATTTGACGGGATGCGCCTGCATGAGCTCTACTTTGAGAATTTGGGAGGCTCTGAATCCTTGGACAAGTCGAGCTTGCTGTATCAAAAGATCTCCAAGGATTTTGGCTCTTTTGAGGCTTGGAAGAAAAATTTTGTGGCAACGGGGATGATCCGCGGCATCGGCTGGGTCATTCTGTATAAAGATCCACGCACCGGCCGCTTGTTCAATACCTGGATCAACGAACACGATCTAGGCCACCTGGCAGGGGGGACGCCTCTTCTTGTTATGGACGTGTTCGAGCATGCTTACATCACTCAATACGGGCTTGACCGGGGCAAGTACATCGACGCGTTTTTTCAAAATGTCCATTGGCAAAACGTCTCAAAGAGATACTCTTCGGAGCAGTGAAAATTTAAGATCGAATCCCAAATTACGCGGGAAAGGCAAAATGGTTCAAAACCATTTCTTGGCGCAGCACCCCTTTGTTTATGTCTAAAAAAGTCCATATCCTGTGCTGATCAGGCTAAAAATTCCATCGGCGCAGAGTCAAGAATAGAGACGCGGAGGACGCAGAGGATTTTTTCTCAGCGATCTCTGCGTCTCTATTCTTGACTCTGCGCTGATGGAATTGTTAACGGAACCGGTATGTTTTTCTGATCTTGAGGGCGGTGACGATGATGACCGCTAAGCTGAGCAGGCTCATCAGTCCGCTGGGAAGGAAGTTAAGCGTTTTAGCGTAGCGGTGGGTAAAAAAGCCGTCGAGAAGGAAGGCTGCAGCAAGCGCAACGTACTGAGCTGAGAGCTTCCCTTTAGAAATAGCATAGGAGCATGAGGCGAGGAGAGAGCCGAAAGCAAGTCCGGAGATCAAGGAAGCGGGGCTGCCCGCCTTCATGTATCCGATGATTCCTCCAATTAGGATAATCAGTGCATATAAGCCAACGATCAGCGCAGTCATCTTCATTCAGAACACTCCTTAGGTGCTAGCATAACCTTCATCACTATAGTAAAGAGCTCAATTTGGATGCTACTAACTTTTTTTGAGAGCAGCAGCTCCCGCTGGGAGCGTGAGATGAGAAAAAATTGGCTTCGCTAAAATATTAAAATATATTTGAAAAAACGGTCCCGCCAGCATTTTTGCCGATATACACCTTAAGTTCGTACACGCTCAAGAACCAAGGGCCTCCTCAAG
>CAZEYJ010000105.1:0-14489 GCA_964516795.1 uncultured bacterium | reverse complement strand
GTAGATTTAGATAAGTTTGATGGAACGGAGAGTATAACCGATCTTTGCCACCCCCCAACATGAAATATAGCAGCCCTATGCAAAGAAATAATTTTGGACAATTTCGCTTTTCCCGCACAGGAGGAAAAGCTCGTTGTAATTTTTTCTAGACGAAGATGATTTAAGTGTGTACGTTGAGGCAATCGGTGAGATGCCATATTTAAGAGAATCTTACCCTAAAAGGCAGCTAAAAGATGAGCAGATACTTGCCAATTTTGATCATTTGCATTTTTGCCAACGTGGTTGGAGATAATGCCATTTTGCGAGTATTTGGCTCTCAATCGCCTCTTTTTGCATTAATCCTACCTACAGTGATGATCGTTTTGCAAATACTAGCAGCTCCCGTGCAGGCTGGTTTTTCCGATTTTTATTGCAGAAGAAAGAGCCTAATTATTTCTCTAGCATTTACCTCTTTGAGTCTGATTATCCTCGTTTTTTTTAAATCGAAAAACTTACTGTCTCTCTTTCCTCTTATTCTCGTAGCGATTTTGAATGGACTTTTTGGAAATACTGTACCGTTAGCCTGGGCAGCTTTGGCAGACATACAGAAAAAAAACTTCCGCTTTTCTCTAGCCCTGACTACAGGAGCTTATTCAGTGGCATATATGATTTTAGCTATTTCTAATCTGTATGTTATCACAAATACATTCTGGTTATTTGTGATTTCTGGAGTTTTTGCGGGTGTTTTGTTTACATATCTCATGATGAAACTCCTATGTCTAAAGCTGTAGATTTTTCTATACCGAAACAACTTGAAGAATCGGGAGTTCTGCTAGCGCTCTGTAAACAAAGTTTTTGCAGTTATTTTTGCGTCAAAGCCGCTCAAATCAACGATCGTAAGTCGTCGTTTCAGCGAGCTTTCACGCTAGAAATTATCTCAAGAATTTTTGTTAAGGACCACCTGAAAGCTCTTCAATATTTTGATCTGATCCAAAGGGGCAGTGTTCATAGACACGGCCCAAGGATCAGATCAACATATTAAAGAAAAGCCGCCGCCGCCGAAAACCGATCCTTCAGGCTGTTTCGGTATAAATGCTCTGATTTGATAAGATAGAAGAGCTTACTTTTTTAAATAAGACAAATGTAGTTAAGGGGCTTTATGGCTAGCTTGTTGGTAAATGGCGAATCATTGAGTATTTCAGATGTTTTTAAAGCATGCAACAACGTTAAAATTAAAATTGCAATCTCTGAAGAAACAAAGAAAAAAATCATTGCTTCGAAAGCTCTATTGGATGAATTCGTCGATGAAGAACGAGTTATTTATGGGGTTAATACGGGAGTAGGGGGATTTGTTAATTGGCTTATCCCTCAAGACGGAGCTCAAAAGCTTCAGGAAAATTTAATCGAGGCTGTTGCTACCAATGTGGGGCCTTATTTGGAAGACCCTATAGTTCGCGCAGCGATGTTGATCCGTCTAAATTCTTTGGCGAGGGGAACATCGGCGATTTCTTTAGAAAATTTCAATAAACTCATGCAAATTTACAATTCTGGGATAATTCCCTGTATCCCTTCTAAGGGCTCTTTAGGCGCGAGTGGAGACTTAGGGCCTCTAGCCTGTATAGCATTGGTCGCAACAGGCAAATGGAAGGCGCGCTATCAAGGAGTGATCATGCCGGGCAAAGATGCTTTGCAACAAGCCGGCATAGAACCAATGAACTTAACTTTTAAAGAAGGCCTAAGTCTAATCAATGGCACCTCCGCAATGACGGCCATGGCGGCAATAGTTGTTGAAGATTCAACGCATTTGATCAAGCTTTACGATGTCATTTCAAGTCTCACTTTTGAAGCCTTAAAAGCGAAAAAAAAGCCTTTTGATCCTAAAGTTCATCAACAAAAACCGCATATTGGGCAACTCAACACAGCTAAAAATCTTTGGACAATCCTAAAAGACAGCCGGATGATTATTAATGAAGACGACGTTGAAAAACAACTGCATTCTCTGCATGCCAAAGTGCCAACTGCAGCAGAAACTGCAATTGAAGATGCCTACTCTATTAGATGCTCTCCGCAAATTTTAGGGCCTATTAAAGACTCTTTAAGATGGATAAGGCAGGTTATTACGAATGAAATCAATTCAAGTAATGATAACCCACTAATTCTAACGGAACATAGAGATGTTTTCCATAATGGGCACTTTCATGGACAGTATATTGCCATGGCCATGGACTATTTGGGAATTTGCTTAACCACTTTGTCTAATTTATCGGATAGGCGTATTGATCGCTTCATGGATAAAAATCACAGCAATGGACTGCCTCCATTTTTATGCAGCGATAAAGCGGGCTTCAGATTGGGGCTAATGGGAGGACAGTTCATGGCAACCTCGCTTACTGCAGAAAATCGTTCCCTTTGCCAGCCGTTATCGGTACAGTCTTTAACTTCTACCGAGGATTTCCAAGATATTGTCTCTCTTGGATTAATCGCTGCAAGGCGAGCCTGTGAATTATTCCAAAATACTGTGTATGTTATAGCCTTTGAACTTCTTTGCGGAGTTCAAGGAGCTGAAATTAGAGGTTCCGATCAGCTGTCAACTGCAACGAAAGAATTATTTAGACAAGTGCGCCTTAAAGTCCAATACCTAGATAAGGACCAGTCGCTCACAGATTGCTTAGAAGCTCTTGCTGCGCTCATTAAGACTCATGAGCTGGTAAAAGACATATCTGAATTTTCCGGGGAACTATTAATTTAAAAGAGGTTTTTATGAGCATACCCGATCATAATGCGGCCCATTATGCAAAGCACTCTTCTCTTCAAAGCGGCCTTGCAAAAGATATCTTAAGCGAGTTTCCCGTCGAGCCTCAGGCTTCAATTTTAGATGTTGGCTGCGGAGACGGAAGGATTACAGCTGAATTAGCAATGCGCGCAATCAAAGGCAGTGTGATTGGGCTAGATGTATCTCCGAGCATGATTGAATCTGCTTCAGCACATTTTCCAGAAGATCATTTCCCTAATCTGCATTTCCAATTAGCACCAATTGAAGATGCTGTATTTTCGCATCCCTTCAATCTTATTACATCATTTAGCTGCTTCCACTGGCTAAAAGAACCTAAAAAAATAATGCAAAAATTGATCTCATTATTAGAAAAAAACGGTGAATTGTTAATTTTAACTTATCCTAAAGAGTCGCCTTACTACCGCTATTTAGAAAGAGCTCTCGAGAAATACCCTGAATATAAGCACCTTTCTGCGAATCATACTATGCTTTCTGCCCAGGAGTACAAGGATTTTTTTTTAGAAAATCAGCTTAAGATTCTGAAATTTGAAGAGAAAATTGTATTTGCTCAATACAATAACCCCGATGAAATTTTTAATTTCATAAAAGGGTGGGTGAGCAACTATATTCCTCTTCCCGGTCATTTACAAGACCAATTCATTCATGATGTCATCCAGGCTATTCTGAATGATCCATCCACTCAAAAGGATTCAATGATCCTGGTTCCTTATACAGCCCTGACGATGCGGATCCAGAAATAAAATTCATGCGCTAATACGCTCATTTCTAGCGGCATTTGTACGTCTTCTTTCATATTCAATATAAGGGAACCAGGATGCTAGAAAAGATATGAACGAAATGAGAAAAACGTATTCTAATTTAACGCTTAAATAATTAAGCATGATAACGATGATGGACCCAGCTAAAAAACCGCTGCTGTCCGCAGAAACAATGAGTCCAAAGCCTTTTCCTTGATTGTGAATAGCGCGCTCTTTCGAAAAAAGAGAAAGCATAGAAGGACTTAAAAATGCATTTCCCATCGTGTAAAAGAAAGACGAGATCGCTATGATGGCTGTGTTGTCGGCCACAAAAAAATCCACTACAAAAAACGATATAAAAGATGAGATTGTAAGAAGAAATCCTGTTCTTATGATTCTTTCATCTTGAACATGTTTGCAAAACCCCAAAATTGCAACACCTAATAAGTATCCGCACATCATCATGATTACTACAGGCGTATATTTAATCTGGAAATTAGTAAATAAAACGAGTATGACATATTGCGAAGTAGCCCACAAAAAATAGGCTAGCAATCCCAAGCGGGTGGTGCGGCAACGAACCTCTTGCCAAAGAGATTTGAATTCAGAATAAATCAAATCTCGGAATTTCTTTTTTTTATCCTGAGCTCCGCGATAATTTTTCTTATCTCTTACATCTTTTAAGATCAATATACACAACAAGATAGATCCACCGAATAGCATTGCTGAGATGACGTCATCGGGTGGTAGGCCGGAGGATGCTTTTTCAAGAAAATATCCAATAATCCCTCCGGCTATCGCACATAGAATCAACCCCAACAGGAAATACAACTTCAGAGTTCTGTTTAATTTCATGTTTTCATCCGGCCTTTAAATAGTGAGATGTCCTTTGGAGAAATTGTATAACCACAATTGACAGCATTAAAATACAAACCTACCCATATAGAACAGCAACAGTTTTGTCAATTGCATTATACCGAACGTGTTTCAAAAATTGGTTTTGGGCAACGCGAAAGCTCTCGCGGTTGGACGCAAAAATAACTGCAAAAACTTTTGTTACAGAGCACTTGAAGAAACACCGACGCAAGCGAAACCGATTCTGTAAGTTATTTCGGTCTAAACAAGGACAAGCCTTAGAGGCTCCAGTCGATTGGTGTTTTGCCCCACTGTTGCAGCAAACGATTCACTTTAGAGAAGTGGCGGCATCCGAAGAAGCCGTTTCTTGCAGAATAAGGGGAAGGGTGGGCTGCCGTTAAGACGGCGTGTCGCCCTTCTCCGCTGGAGAGGATCGACTGGCATTTTTCTTGGGCTGATTTTCCCCATAGGACAAAGACGAGGGGATCTTTCCGTTCGACTAATTTGGCGACGACGGCGTCAGTGAACCGTTCCCACCCTTTTCCATGATGGGAACGGGGTTCGCCGGCGCGCACTGTGAGTGTGGCATTCAAGAGAAGGACGCCTTGCTTGGCCCATCTCGAAAGGCAGCCGTCTAAAGGGACGGAGATCTTTAAATCCGCTTTTAATTCGGCAAAGATATTTTTCAAAGAGGGGGGACACGGCACTCCACAGGGAACGCTAAAGCTCAGCCCATGCGCCTGACCGAGGCCGTGGTAAGGATCTTGTCCGATCAAAACGACTTTAACTTGGTCGTAAGGCGTATAGGAGAACGCATTAAAAACTTGGCTGTCAGGCGGATAAACGGCCTTTTTGCCTTGTCTTTCTTTTTGTAAAAAACTCTGGAGCTCTCGGATGTAAGGCTGAGCCAGCTCCTCTTTAAGCTTCGACTGCCAACTCTCTTCTATTTTGAACAGCATGATTTCTTCTCTTATCTAAATAGAGATAGGTAGTTTGACTTGCCCCAATATTGATAACCGCTGTTTTCTACACGGGCTACGTGATAGAGTCCTAGCTCTCCCGCTTTTTTGGTCGAATGATAGTAGCCGACTTTATAGATCCTGGGAATTTGGTTAAATAGGCGCTTGGTCAAATACTCCTCGCAAAACCGATACTCGTTATTAAAAGAGGTCACAAATGGACCATCGATAGCGATCTGTCTTAGGGTTCCAACTCTTAAAAAAAAGGCATCCGTCATGTAAAAATGGTCAGGGCTCCAATATCTTCCGACCATATCAAACCCATCCAACATCTTCCCGATCGCTTTTCGCACGAGGTACATATCGTCTATGATAACTGTCTCATGCTTGAAGAGGACAATGTCATCATCAAGGCATTCCGGGTCCTCGACGACATCGTGCAATGTGGAAAGCATACAGTTCAAGCAGTCGAGCTGGTGGCCTTTTTCCTCGATTAAATAAGAGGAGGTCGGACATCCCGGAAAAGCGATCCCCAAAATCTTCGGATCATTGGTTGTCACAAACGCCTTCTTAAACTGGATTGCTCGACTATCTTTCTCAAACGTCTCGAGCAGCATCTGCTTATTTCTCAAAGCTGGTCCCGTGCATAAGATCACTTTGCTTTTCAGCGCCTCATTGATCGCCTGTTCCCGTAAAGCCTCTTCGGCAGAAGAGCCTAATCGCTTGAGAACTGCCCGTTTTTCTCCGTCAAAAGTTCTTTCGGTTAATTTCCAATCGGGACATTCTGCTAAAAAATCCACAATCGCAGCCCAGTCTGAATTTTCATTCCATCCTACTGTCTCAACAATTCCTGTAATCGAGATCGTTTGATAGTCCCGCAAAGAACAAAAACGGAGGTTTTCAGCTAAGGATGAACAACCGATCAGATGCACATGGGCAGGGTCATTGGGATCTACAGAAAAACCGTCTTCTACATACTCAAATGGGTCGAACAGCGTTTCCCGAATCGTTTCTTTGAACTTTTTCCTGGTTTCTTTCTTAAGATTCACCCACCAGTCGTAACACTCCTGCCTTCGCTTCTCCAGCTGAAAGGGATCTTGGAACAAGTCTAAAATCAGCCCCGGAGCTTCACTCCACGAATTCACAACTAAAAAAGGGTGGTTGCCGAACAACAAGGAAAAGTAGTCCAGAGGCTGCTTTTCTACAATGGGGATGCACCCTGCTTCCAGCGCTTCGTATACTCTAAATGAATCCAAGTTCCAATAGCCTCTTGGACAAGGGGCAAAAACTGAGCGAAGGAGGACATCGCGATAGTCTTGGGTGCTAAGGGAGGAAGAATCATTAAAGCGGAAAATTTCATAGAAAAAAAAGTCTGGGACTTTCTTCATCTGACCGATCATTTCCTGCCGGGTGGGATGATCGATAATTTGTCCAGCAAAGCTCCATGTGTAGTTACGGGAAAACAGGTTCTCTATCTTATCCGCGGAGCAAGCAAATCCATGTTTATATCCTAAAGGAAAGCAATGCACATGGTCCATGCTTTGAAACTGCTTATGCCAATAGTTTCTAAAAACAAATGCGCTTGACCTATAAAAATCTGTGGGATGAGAGTAAGTCTCATCGCTAATATGGATAATTCCAAAGCGATAGCCGTTTTCTTTCAATTTTTTAAAATAATCTCCGGAATATTTTCCGACGACAATGACCGATCTGTCCATGGCAACTTCATACTTTCCGTCCATAATCTCATTGATCTCAAAATCTGACAGCAGCTCCAAAATCCAATCTGTCTCCCAAAGACCGTTTCGGCCGCATTGCCAGATCAAGTTGATCTTATTTCTCCCCTCTAAGGAAGAAAACTGAAAACAACAAATGAAAATAACAAAAGAGCTAATCCTAAAAAATAGTGTGGTCATAAGTTGCCTCTAGTATTTTTAAACCGAGAGCGTTTCACATAGATGTTTATTCCTTAAGACATGGTTCAAGTCTGAGCGCACCATCATCTCGACGAGCTCTCGAAGCTCAGTTTGAGGAACCCAGTTCAATTTAGCTTTTGCCTTTGAAGCGTTGCCAATCAGCAGATCGACCTCTGAGGGCCTAAAAAACTCGGGGGATACGGCAACCCTAAGCTTTCCTGTGAGGGAATCATATCCTTTTTCCTCACCCCCGCTCCCTTCCCATCGGATGGAAACCCCTATCTCCTGAAAGGCCAGTTCCACAAAGGTTCGCACAGTCGTTGTCTGCCCTGTTGCCAAAACGAAATCATCGGGATCCTTCTGCTGAAGCATCAGCCACATCCCTTCAACAAAATCAAGGGCATAGCCCCAATCTCTTTTTGCTTCTAAGTTGCCAATGGACAATACCTCGTCGATCCCCGCATGGATCCGTGCAACGGCCAAAGTAATTTTCCGGGAAACAAAATTCTCCCCTCTTCTTGGACTCTCATGGTTAAATAAAATGCCATTGCAGGCGTACAAACCATAAGCTTCCCGATAATTAACGACGACCCAATAAGCATAAAGCTTGGCGACTCCATAAGGGGAGCGGGGATAAAAAGGAGTCTGTTCGCTCTGGGGGATCTCTCTGACCTTTCCGTAAAGTTCAGAGGTCGATGCTTGATAAAATCTAGCATCGGGGCAATTTTTTCTAACAGCTTCCAACAAGCGAAGCGTTCCTAACCCATCCACATCAGCCGTGTATTCGGGCACATCGAACGAGATTTTCACATCGCTCATCGCTGCAAGATTATAAATTTCATCAGGCTGCACTTTATCGACGACCCGCTCTAAACTGGAAGAATCGGTCAACTCCCCCTCATGCAGGAAAAACTGGCCTTTATACTCCCCATTCTCAACTAAATGGATGATCCGCTCTAAGTTCGATGTCGATGCGCGGCGGACCAATCCATGGACTTCATAATTTTTTCCCAGCAGGAGTTCTGCTAAATAAGATCCATCTTGGCCTGTAATTCCTGTAATCAAGGCTTTTTTTCTCATGATCCGATCCATTTTTAAACAACCTCTTCTATGGCTTTTAATGTAAGGAAAGCTGTATTTTCCCAGGAAAATTTTTTAGAATGAGCTAATCCCCTTGCTCGCAGAACCATTCCAAATTCCTCATTCTCCATCAAGACTCTCATTGATGAAGCAATGGAGTCGATTTCAAACGGATTAATATATTCAACCGCATGTCCTCCCACTTCCGGAAGCGCTCCTTTATCTGAACTAATGACGGGGCATCCGCAACTCATCGCTTCTAAAACAGGCAGACCAAATCCTTCATGAAATGAAGGAAAAACAAGGCCAAGGGCCCCTGAAAGCAGATAAGGGAGGTCCTGATAGGGGACAAACTCTAAAAGAAAGACATTTTCCTGCAATTTGTGTTTGTTGATGATCTCGAGCATATTGGAATAACTAGGCCCTTTCTTCCCTGTAATCACGAGGTTCGTTTTTGGATGGACTGTAGAAAATAAAGCAAAAGCTTCTAGCAAATTCTCTAAATTTTTGCGCGGCTGCCATAAGCTGGCAACGTTCATAAAATAATCCCCTTTGATCCGGTATTTGGCCTTGATTTTTTCCACCTCGATCTGAGAGCGGGGATAAAAATGATCAAAATTAACTCCGAGGGGAATGACCCTGATCCTCTTTTCAGGGACTCGGCAAAACTCTTGAATAGCCCTTTTCGTATCTTCAGAATCGGCGATCAAAATACCGGCATGTTTAGCAAAGACTTTAGCAAACAGCTGAAAATTAATTGCTGCAGATAGCTGATGATGAAATTGATCGACCGCTTTTGTGATCGAACATAAGGGAACCAGGTCATGTACGGTAACAACTGCAGGAGAGACGGCAAAGGGGGCCACCCAAGGAATGAACGCCACATCGCATCCCATTTTCTTAAAAGCGCGAGAAAATCCGAAACGGGAAAAAACAAACGAGTTAAGCCGGGAAATGCCCAAAGAAGAAGGGACTACACAATTTTTCACTAAAGGCGACGTGAGCAGCGTTTCAGGGACCGGCATATCGGAGATCAAATACAATTCATGCCCCGAAATCTGTTTAAGCAAATGTTGATAAATATTCAGAGTGTAGGCGGCAATTCCCCCTTCAATAGGACGCGACAAAATTTTAGCATTGATCGCAATCTTCACTTAAACACTCCTTTCAAACACGTCTAACGTCCGCTTTGCCGTTTTTTCCCAAGTAAACGAAGCGGCCCGCTCCTTCCCTTTGGAAATTAAAGTCTGTTTTAGATGGACATCAAAAACCACTTTTCCCATGGCTTCTTCGATGCTTTCGATCGAATAGGGATCGACAAACAATGCCGCATCGCCGCCAATTTCAACTAAGGCTGAGGTTCGAGAAGTGACTACAGGACATCCTGCTGCCATCGCCTCAATTACAGGCAATCCAAACCCTTCGTGAAGAGAAGGGAAAATAAAAGCTTGCGCGTGCTGCAACAAAACAGCTAAATCTTCTCTTAATAGATAATTTAATAGCAATACATCCTTTGAAAGCCCTTCTTGGTCGATCAAACTTTTCATCGCCGCCTCTGAAGGTCCCGGTTTTCCTGTAATCACAAGTTGGTAAGGAATGCGGAACTTCTTTTTAAAATTGGAAAAAGCCTGGATCAGACGCAAAAGGTTTTTCCTCCCCCACCAGACACTGCTTGTGTTAATAAAATAGGGGCGGGTGACCCCTAGGCGCTGAAAAACTCGGTCGGCCTCTCTCTGCGGGGCTTTGACAAAAAAAGAAGGGGCGCATCCAAGCGGCACAACAACGACAGAGCCGGGATCAACGCCGCAAAGCTCGACCACATCTTTTTTGGTGTCTTCTGAAATTGCCAAAATTTTAGATGCTCTTTTAATCGTTTTTTTTGCCAACATGAAATGGAGTTTGGTGTCCCAAGCGACCTCTGATCTTAATTCGTAAGGAAGTTTTAAAAAAAAGAGGTCAAAAACTGTAATGATAATGGGAACAGACAGGCGGGGAGGGATCACTTCGCGAGGCAAAAAAGCTAGATCGCAACGCGTTTTTGCAATCGCTTTGGGGAAGCCCAAAAACGAAAAACCTCTTTTCATCCATTGAGAGGCAACAGTCGTCTGAAACCTTTGAGAAGCAGGCAAAGAATAAGACAGTGGGGCGTCTGAAAAAACCTGATAGGTATTCCTCTGGTCCTCTTGGCTTAAAGCATTCAATAAATGATAAAGATAATAACCGATCCCCGTTAACTGCTTCTCTCTAAGGACTTGCCCATAGACGCCAATCTTCATTTGACTATCCGCTCTCTATGTCCTTGCGCCGGCATCAAAGAACCTGCAAAAGCTCCTCTTTCCGGCGCAGAAGAGGAAGACTTTTTCTCTTCGGGCTGAATCGCAAGAAGACCTGCAATCATAAAAAACAAAAACCTCCCATGAGGGGTCCACACCCAGTAATAATCACAACAGCCGATGAACAACATCCCTATTCCGATCGAAAACAAAATTCTGAACTTCTCATCTGCAAATCGACTTGCCAATTTTAATCTTCGCAAATAACCGACCAAGCTCGCCAAGAATAGCAAGAACGAAGAAAAACCCAAAATTCCTGTTTCAGCTAAGACCAGAAGATAAATATTGTGAACTTTAGAAAAAAAGACGATCGGGACATCTTTAGGAGCATAATCGGCGCTAAACAGCTGGAAATTGTTATAGCCTACCCCAAAAAAGGGATGATCCTTGAACATTTTCCATGCGATTTTTTGATACATCAACCTCTCCGTGTCAGCTCCCATTGTGACCGTATTATAATTCAGAATGCCCCCTCTGGCGAAAAACTGGTCATAAAAAACAGCCAAACAAGCGGAAAAACTGAGCAGAGCAACCCCCACAGAAATAAGCCGCCTTGAAAAAAAGATATTTCCTTCCAACGATCTTCGACAGCAGCAGGAGATCCCCAGCCATACCGCTGAGCTCAGCCCCGTTGCAAAAATAGCCGCCCTCGAAAAACTCAATGAAAGGACCAAAATCTGCAAGGCGATGGCAAAATAGACCACAACCCTTTTCCATTTTTCCTTTTCGATCGCAGCTAAATAGTAGCTTGCTAAAATGCTAATAAATAAAAACCCTCCCAACACATTGGGATGGGTAAAGGTCCCGCTGGGACGGTACATTGCCACGCTTCCTGCGGCCACCTCCTGACCCCTATTAAATATCCAAAGTCCCGTCCGTTTTAAAAAGAAGCCAAAATGGTTGATATTGGCCTCTCCCAGACTTTTAAGCCCGATCGAATGCTGCAAAAAATACTGGGAGATCGCGATCAAACTCTGGATCAGGCTCACAAAAAAAAGAGTCAAGAAAACTTGCTTGATCAAGCTATCTTTGTCCAACTGCCGTAAGAGTTGAACAATGCTGGAGAAAAACAGGATGAACAAAAAGAACTGGAACAATCGGTAGTACTGCAAAAAATAACTGCTGGTAGGGGAAAAAAAGATCGAAAGGGCTCCCACTGCTAAAAACCCCATCAAGAACTTTGAAGGCCCTTCACAAAAAAAACTCCATAACCGGTCCCGAAACCGATAGAGGCTGGCGGCAATGATGAAAATGAGCAGAATATCTCCCGAATAGAAATCGATCTTTTTAGAAAAAAAAGAGGGGAGGGAAATGTCAGAAGGAAGGATCGAGTAAGAAAATGCCTTCAAAAGACCGGCAAACCTTTTTTGAAAAGGAAAAAGAAAAACCAAGGCAATGATCGACCACTTGATCATGTGATCAAAACGCCGTACATTGACATCGGACCGCTCTATCATAAAACAACCTTAATTATTTTCTATATAGCAACATCTCCATCGTCTCTAAATGCCGCTGCGCGCATTTTTTCCAACTAAAGGTCCGGCTCCGCTCTAGACTTTGAGTTTTCAAACGGCGCCTCAGCTCCTCATCTTTCAAAACGCGCATAATCGCTTGAGCCATATCGGCTGGGGAATGGGGATCGACATAAACAGCGGCATCTCCGCACACTTCCGGCAAAGAAGCGCACCGCGAGACGATTACCGGGCATCCGGAGCGCATCGCCTCAAGGGGCGGCAATCCAAATCCCTCATAAAAAGAGGGGAATGCGAAAAGCAGCGCTTTGCGGTACAAAGCGCCTAAATGCTCTTCAGGAATGTTTCCCAACACTTTGATTTTAGGGGCCAAATGGGAATATTGCCGCAGCAGCTTCCCGATTACATCCTCTTTTTTATGCAAATCTTTTTTACCTACGATGACGAAAGACAGATCTTCTACCCCTTGCCCGCAAACACGCTCAAAAGCGTGAAGAAGTCCCTGAAGATTTTTATGCGGCCTTAAATGTCCTACAAAAAGTAAAAACCGGGACGGCAGCTGATAAGGACTAAGAAGAGCATCGTCATCGTTTCCCTGATCATGGAAACTTTTGTCGCTGATCCCATGAGGGATCACCTGCAGTTTTTCCTCGCAAATAGGGAAAAACCGCATCAGTTCTGATTTAGAAAATTGAGAGACTGTGATCACATGGTCTGATAAGTGGACCGCAGCGCGCATCACCACTTTAACATAGAGTTTCTGTAAAGGGCTCAGTGTTTCGTAATAAGCTAAATGGTACACATCATGAATTGTCACCAACCTTTTTGCCGCTTGAACCGGCAAAATGGGGACATTGTAATGGGGAGACCAAAATAGATCGCAAGGAGGGATCCCCACAGCCATCTTCAATTGCTCCGCAAGCGAATAAATGCTGGCACGCAAAGGGATGACCTCGAGCCAGTCCATTCCTTCGAAGCGTTTTTGGTCCTCCGGCTTAACAAGTATCTGAAGACGTAAAAAGGAGTCCTTAAAAAAAGGGAGGAGGTTATTGATATAAGCTCCGATTCCACAGGGGCCGATCATTCGGGCGTCAAGGCATAGAGTTTTCATTTGTCAGCTAGTATTTGAAGCTTTTGGTAATGTTGCATCAGGTCGCGGAAGTGGGCTGCATCCTCAAAGCGCATCTCCTTGGCAGCTCGGCGCATTTCAAGCTCATAATCTTTGATCTTCTGCTCGATATCTTCACTGTCGATATGTTTAAGGGGAGCGTGCTCTGCAGCCTGAAGCGTTTCGACGACTTCTCCAAACGTATCGGCAAGATCTTGAATCAGCTCTCGGCGCACCGAACGGGGGGTGATGTTATGCTCCTGATTATAGGCCTGCTGGAAAACTCTTCTATCCTGCGTGATCTTTAAAGTGTTTTCGATTGCTCCCGTCATTTTATCGGCATACATGATCACACGGCCATTGACATTCCGCGCAGCTCTGCCGCAAGTTTGGATCAATGCAGTTTCACTGCGTAAAAAGCCCTCTTTGTCTGCATCGAGGATAGCGATCAACGCCACCTCAGGAAGATCAAGACCCTCCCGCAGCAAGTTGATCCCGACGAGGACGTCAAACACTCCCTTGCGCAGATCGTTGAGGATCTGGACCCTTTCCAATGTGTCTATGTCAGAATGCAGATAAGTCGCCTTGACCCCGATCTCATTGAGGTACTTTGTGAGGTCCTCAGAGAGTTTTTTCGTCAACGTCGTGACAAGAACGCGGCGCCCCAGCTCCGTTTCCCGGCGGATCTGCTCCAAACAGTCATCGACTTGGTTTGCAGCCGGCTTGATCTCGATCACCGGATCCAGCAGTCCTGTCGGACGGATCACTTGCTGCACAACATCCCCGCCAGCCTCTTCAATTTCCCATCTCCCCGGCGTCGCTGAGACAAAAACGACTTGGTTCATCCTGGCGTGGACCTCTTCAAATTTTAAGGGACGGTTATCAAAAGCGGAAGGAAGGCGGAACCCAAATTGCACAAGAGACTCTTTGCGCGCGCGGTCTCCATTGAACATCGCATGCAGCTGAGGCAAAGTCTGATGGGACTCATCAATAAAAAGTAAAAAGTCTTTAGGAAAATAATCGAGAAGGCAGGGGGGAGGCTGGCCGGCCAAGCGCTGGGAAAAATGGCGGGAATAGTTCTCTATCCCTTTGCAAAAGCCGATCTCTTTTAACATTTCTAAATCATAGTTTGTCCGCTGCTGAATCCTTTGCATTTCCACTAAAAGGTTCTCTTTTTCAAAAAAAGCAATCCTCTCTTTGAGTTCAGTTCGGATCGTGCTGATCGCATGCAACCGGACACCTTCCGGAGTGACGTG